>CAZGAU010000003.1:79137-80730 GCA_964523725.1 uncultured Saprospiraceae bacterium | reverse complement strand
CGATGGCATCGTAATCTTCGGTATTGAATCGTTCCTGATGTTCGCCGGAAGGCTTGGCGTAATTGGAGTAAGGCGTGCCCATTGTAGAAGCGCCTCGAATCTGAACACCAGCCACCCGACCTTGAAGATTAGATGAAACGATATCCGCTTTTTTGCTTTTTCTGGCCCTGCCATAACCTGTGACTACAACTTCCTCTAACCTTGCCAATTCTTGATTCAACGTAATGTTCATTTTTGTACTGCTCTGCACTTTTGTTTCAAAAGTTGTAAAACCCGTGTAACTTATCACTAAAATTGCCGTGGAATCCGGCACCGTAATACTAAATGAACCGTCAATATCGGTCACCGTGCCGGTCGTGGTGCCTTTCACCAGCACCGAAGCGCCGATCAGTGGCTGCCCGGAGTCATCTTTCACAACTCCATTAATGGTCAATTGCGCATTTACTTGCCAAGTAAATAACAATATCATAATTGTAAAAAGCAACATTACATTTTTCATAAGCCTTGGATTTTTTAGAGTAGGATGCAGCGTTGGTCAGAATTACATAAAAACCAAAAGATTTTTTTTATTTTTCACACACCCAGCAAACCATTACCCCTTAACGTTCTATCTTGTAACTGTCAAACACTTGAACACTTGAACACTTGAACACTTGAACACTTGAACACTTGAACCTTGAACCTTGAACTTTTGAACCTTGAACACTTGAACTTTTAAACCTTAACCTAAAAAATGCTCCGTTTCCTCCGTCCAAAATCGAATCCACCGCAAAGCGACGAAGCGCTCCTGAAAGCGTATCAGTCCGGTGGCGACGTGGAGGCATTGGGGCAATTGTACGAACGTTATGTGGAACTTACATATGGTGTTTGTTTAAAATACCTGAAAAACGAAGCCGACGCCGAAGATGCGGTGATGACGATTTTTGAACAACTGGTTGTCAAGGCTAAGACGCATGAAGTGGAAAATTTTCGTGCCTGGCTCTATGTATTGGCGAAAAATCACTGCCTGATGCAATTGCGCAAGCCGCAACGCGAATTTTCCCAGCCCGATTTTATGCATTTCAATGGCATTTTGCATCCTGAAGAAGAACGCCCGGAAGCACAGGAGGTGCAACTGCGGGATTGCATCGAACAATTGCCGGCGGAACAGCGTAGCAGTATTGAATTGTTTTATTTTGAAAATCAATCGTATCAGGAGATTGCGGAAAGAAAAGACGAGGATTTGGGCAAGATTCGGTCGTTTATTCAAAACGGGCGACGGAATTTGAAAATTTGTATGGAAAAGAAAATTATGACCGGGGGATTGAGAGACTGGGAGACCAAGTGACCATGAAACAATAAAGCAATGAAACTACCAATAAATAAAGGCGATTTCTTACTCCGAAAATGGATAGATGGCAGCATCACCGGGGCGGAGGAACGCGAGTTGGAGCAACTGGCGAAGGACGATCCTGTGCTCGCAGATGCGCTGGAAGGCTTGCGCCAACGACCGGAGATTGATCATTTGAATAAAATTAATCATATTAAATCCCGTTTACAAAAACAAACCCAGCAAAAGCGACGAGGTCTGATTTTCTTTTTGCCCAGAATTGC
>CAZGAU010000003.1:0-79037 GCA_964523725.1 uncultured Saprospiraceae bacterium | reverse complement strand
AAAAACAAACCCAGCAAAAGCGACGAGGTCTGATTTTCTTTTTGCCCAGAATTGCAGCGGCAGCAGCTGTGGTGGCGGCTTTGGCTTTTGGATTGCAATATTTTTTTAATACCGAGAAGATTCAACCTGAGGTCGTAAATAAAGAGCAACAAGAGACTGATAATCAGCAAGATGAAACACCGATTGCAGCGTTGGAAGAGGAGACGGGGGACGAGGGACGAGGGATGAGGGACGAGGGACAAGGTACCAGCAGCAAGCCGCAAGAACCGACTCCAGATGCCGGAAGCCAAATACCAGAGACCCCGGCAACCCAAGTAGCGAAGAAACAAGAGATGGCTTCAGCTGAAGAATCTGACGTGTCCAGGAGTTTGCCTTCTACTTTTAACAAAGTTGAGTTGCCGCCAGCAAAAGTTAATAAAGAAAGAGCAAATAAAATTGCTGAAGCGGAAGTGCCAGCCCTTGACACCGAAGGCGTTTTGGCGGACGGGCGCGTCATCTCGGTAGATACAGCTCTGTCGATTCCCGGTGATCCCTTGCGCGAGAAAGCCACCAGAATGACCGTTGCGCCCAAGCCCAATATTCAGAAATTTAATTCTGTCCCGCCGAATCAACGAATTATTACCGGCAAGGTAACTGACCATTCCGGGGCGGCCCTGATCGGTGCTTCAATTATTGTAAAAGGAACCAATACCGGTACGGTATCTGATCTTGATGGCAGATTCAGCGTTAAAATTCCCGAAGGGAAAAACGAACTGGTTATCAATTACACCGGTTTTAAATCTGAGGAAATTTTGGTAGAAAGCGGCGATAGCATTGCCATCCGGCTGGATGAGAATGGGCAAGCCTTGAGCGAAGTGGTTATTACGGGTTATGGTAAAAAACGCAATAATGATAAAGCTGCTCGCGAGTCTATCCCGGTTTACCCTGAACCTAGAGATGGCTACCGCCGGCTGGAACGCTTTATTCGCAATAACTTGCAATATCCCCAAGCCGCAAAAGCCAATAATATAGAAGGAAATGTAGTCCTACATTTCCGAATTCAACCCGACGGTACCCCAACCGATTTTAAGGTATTGCAATCCCTCGGCTACGGCTGCGACGAAGAGGCCATGCGCCTGCTACGCGAGGGACCGAAGTGGCGTTATTTTGACCCGAATCAGGATATGGCGAATTATACGGTAAGTTTTAAGCTGAAGAAATAAGAAGCGGCACCCCTCACCGAGATGCCACCTCTCAAGACTATTGCTTTACAAACTTATGTGATGCCAGCCATTTTCCATTTAAATCGGCAAAAACAAATAAATAAAGCCCGGCACTGAGTTTGGATAGGTCGAAGTTACCTTGCCATTGCCCGATGCCCTGAACGTGACGCTTCGTTACACTCAAAGGTTGACCTAACTCATTGTATAACAGCACGTAAAAGTCCAGCGCTTCGCCGGTCATTTCCAGCCATAGCTTATCTTTCGTAGGATTCGGATAAATTTTATATGTCACCGAAACTGGCAGTCCGTCAACACTGGTGGTCATTAGTTCCCCCTGATGAAATCCTTGGGTCAAGATCAAATCACTTGTAGTCAAAGTTGTCACAGCTACCTCACCGATGGTAAAATCCAAACTAATATTGCCATTTGTCAGCGTATTTCCAGCCGACGCAATAGCCTGGCGTTCAATTGATTGCCCTTCAATTATACCAATTGCCAGCAGGACAGAAAATAGGCTTAAAATCGTTGCTTTCATGGCTTTACTTTTTTTGATTTTCGAGGATTATTTTTTCCAGTATTTCCAGCCGCTTTTGCAAATCTTCTATCGTATTCTGTTGCTGTTCAATGACTTGCTGCTGCTCCTGGATCGCTTTGATGGCGATGACAGAAAAACCGGCATAATTGATACCATACAGATTATCCGCTTCAGAATAATGCACCAGTTCCGGGAATAATTTTTGAGCGTCTTGCGCCATAAAACCAAGGGTTTTCTCAGTAGTTACAGCATTTTTATAGCGGTAGCTCAAGGCTTTTAAATGCAAAAGATTTGGCAGTACCGTGCCGATGGGCTCTGCATCTGTTTTCAGACGAGCATCCGAACTCTGCGTATAGGCGCCTGTAGTGGCATTGATAAAACTTCTCAGTTCGCCGCCAAAGTGAAAGCGCAAGCCAAATCCATGTGTAATATCCCAATCCTGATTAACACCATCGTCAAAGCGAAGCCCCGTGCCTACTGCCTGCCCACCCTGAAATAAGTGAAGTCGCGCACCGGGATTGATGGTTCTGATGCCCACCATGCCATCGCCGGTCATAGAAACGATATCGCCGGTAGAGCTATGGTAAAAATTGAGCCGTTCATTGGCGGTGTTCGCATTATTTAATCCTGCGATAGACCAGAATTTGTTGCCGGAACTATTTTGGAAAGAAATCCGGGCATAGTCATTGGCATTTTCAAATAAGCGAATATGCGGAATAGACACCGTACTATTAAACAGTATATCCAGTTGAGCATCAGGGTTGGTGGTATTGCCAATGCCTACCCGACCATTTTGTTGGAGGAATAACCGACGAGTATTGGTGTTGCTTCCGTCTGGTTTGCTGAAAAATTGAAGATCTGAGCCTGAGCCAAGCGTTGATAAACGCCATTGATTACCGTTATTTGGAAAGCCAATATTAATAGCGCCTTGGGAAGAATTAAGAAATAAATCACCTTCTACATGCAGCAAGGCTTCGGGGTTGTCTGTGCCAATGCCGACGCGACCGTTGCCGGTTATCAATGCCCTGCCAGTGCCTGAATTTGATTCAAAAAAACCGCCGATTCCGGTGGTAGCGCTGCCATGCACACCATAGCCATTGTTATCATTGGTCCGGCCCCAAACGCCTGCATAAGCGCCATTGCCAGAAGTAAAGCCTACAAGTGCATGCCCGCTATTGGAAGTACCCCAAATCGCGGCACGAGTCATAGTGCCAATCGTGGAGTTCTCTCCCAAACGCCCGGTAATGGCTACGCCATTGGCATTGCTGGAATTGGTAATATCCAGGGTTGTGCTGTTCACGTCATTGGAGGTGCCGCTAAATGGCAAGGAAAAGCTACTCGGCATTGGCAGGGAAACCATATTCCCACCCGAAATGGAGAGGTTATTACCTGACAAACTCAGGGTTTGATTATCCTTGTCATTATCCACATTTTTTGCGTAAAGCGCATAAGGTACGGATAGCATTTGCGTAAAGCCAAGATCAACGTAGCCGGTGCCGGGATCAATTTCTACCCGAAGATGATATGCACTGGAACTCCAATTGATGGAGCTAAAGTCACCTATTCCCACGTCTCCTTTGCCGATCATGAGGTTGAACAAGCCGGTAGCACTAGTCGTTGCAATGTGTTTTTCTTCGTAAATTTTCGTGGTCGGTGTTGCTCCTGAATAAATGCTCAGGCGTACGATAAGATTCACATTTGCCATTGGCCCGCCACTGGAATTGCGAGCTACCGCCTGATAATTAATCGCTTCCGGGGCTTGCGCTATAAGTGTGTCTGTGAACGTCCAGCAAAGTGCAAGGACAAATGTGAAAATAAAAGTGTTTCGATTCATAGTTTGAATGTTTTTGGGAAGTTTATAAATATGGGTTTTTAAAATCGAATTTGACATTGTGCAAAAGCACAAGAAAGGGGGTAACCAAGAAGGGGAAATTATTTTACAATTGAATCGAAGCGTTCAAGAGGGGGATTTTCCCAAAATAGAAAAAATTTACAAAAAATAAAAGTCGCGTATTGGAGAGCAATAGTATTTTGCTTTCAATTCAACGCTATTTTTTTCGAATATTTTGTATTCAAATCAGGCGCTCTACCTTGGTTTCAGTGGTTAGCTTTTGGTCTTCGCCAATATTCAGAAGGTTCAAACCTGGGATTTTCCCAACTTCGATGCTGCCAAAATCCTTGTCAAATCCCAGTGCTTCCGCGCCGTTGAGCGTCGCCCAGCGTAGCAAGGTTTCGAATGGTACGTAAGATTGGAAGCGCGCGATGGTCTTCATTTCTTCCAGCACCGAGAGTTGCCAGTTAGACGTAAGGCTATCCGTGCCAATAGTCATGCGGGCGTTATTGTCCAGGAAATATTGATAGAACGGCATTCGGTTTTCAATATACAAATTGGCGTTGGCACAAGTAGCCCAATAAACCTGATCACTCCAGACTTGAGCCGCCTGAATATCGATCGGGGTAGTCATGGTATTGTGTACAAATAAATTCCGATTTCGCGGATTCAGATGCTGCAAAGCGTAGTGAATTGAAGTTTTCCCGGTCGGTTGGAAATGATCGATCGGAAAATTAAAAGCTTTGTAAAAGTCAAGAAACCCGCCAGTTTTGCTCAGGAAAAACTCGTCTTCGTGTACGGTTTCCTGATTGTGAATGCTCACCGTGGCATCGTCGTCATTAACTCCTCGAATTTTTTGAAACAGCCCGGCAGTCACGGTATAAGGCGAGTGCGGTACGCAGCTCTTGCGATTGCCATGCGCAGTGCTTTGATCGTCATAAACCGCTTTATAATCATTGAAAGCCTTGTCCGTCCAGCTATCCTGCATGAAATCAAACATTTCCACGAAAGTGTAATAACGGATTTTACTCTTGTCTTTCTGTGCTGCGGTGTCAAGTTTATTGGAAATATCACCCACTGCTACAATGCCATTATTATACATTTCCTGGTCTGCTCTGGCGATGGCGTCCAGGATTTCTTCCATCGGAATATCCCGGAAATTGACCACCGTTTGCAGAAAAGGTAGCAAGCCCATGCCCGTATCCGCCTTACCTTTCATATGCGAAAGCTCCAGGTGACAATGCGTATTCACAAAACCCGGCACGATCGCGCCTTTGCGGATTTCAACGCCGCCGGTATCGTGCTGATCGCGGCGATCAATTTGCAGAACTTTACCGTCTTCGTCGGTGATAATGAGGCCTTCTTTAATCGGCTCAGAAGCAACCGGAAATATAATGTCAGCGCTAAACTTTCGCATTTTTTATAATTTTTGCGTGAAAATAGAGAATTGAAGAATAAGGTTCAAAAGTTTATGGTTCAAAAGTTCGAACATCACGTGGTCTCTTATTACCCATCAAACCTCAATACGGCTTAACGATCACGCCGTTTTTCATTCTTGGTTCAAACCAGGTTGACTTTGGGGGCAAGGTTTTTCCGGCTTCCACCAGATTTTTTAAATCATCAAACTGCACGGGATACAAGCAAAAACCAACCCGATTGACTTGATTGGCAACTTCGCTCTGAATAGCTTCCAAGCCTTTCGGCGCATTGATATAAGACACCCGGCGGTCATCTCGTACATCCCGAATGCCCAATAATCGCTTCAAAACCAATTCATTGAGCAGCATCGTATCAAGAATCACAGGTTCATCGGCAAACTCTTGAAAAATTTCAGGTTTCCAGTGCAGGCGATACCAGCCTAGTATGGTGCAAAAGGTCACTTCGTGGAGCTGTGCAGGTTTTTCCGCTCCATCAAGTGGCTGAATGTCAAACAATTGTTCCAGGTTTTTAAAAAAATCCTGAATTTCGGTGCCATCCTGAATTTCGACCACACGATTGAATTCAAGAATATCCAATTGCCGGGACGGAAAAAAAGCGCAAAACACATCACTGTAAATCCTGCGAAGCCGATCACTCTTGGTATTTTCCACAATCAAAGCCATCGCACACATGCGGTGGTGCCCGTCGGCGATGTAAGCATGGGGCACATTGGTCATAAAAAGTTGTTGAATCCGGCTGATGCTTTCTGGCTCGCGGATTGCCCAGAGTCTATGAATTTGTCGGTCTGCCGGGAAATATAATTCCAAAAACACCGGGTGCTGCGCAGCGTATGTGTCCAGAAACTGGTCGATTTCCTCATTCTCGGGGTAAGTGAGCAATACCGGTTTTACCGCTGCCTCGCGCTCCAGGGTCAGTCGCATTTGTTTTTCTTCTTCCGCCCGGATGGTATTTTCGTGTTTTTTGATATCCCCTTCCAGATAATCGCGCAGGTCGGTACAAGCCAGCACACCCGTATAACGGCGCTCCGGAGCCTGAATCTGATACAAAAACAATGCCGGCATATCCATTTTATTAAAAAATCCGGCTTGTAAGAATTGTTGATAGCTTTCTTTGGCGGTGTCAAAAAAATCAGGCTCGGCAGTCACCAAAGCTTGGTCAGGATACAATGCTTCGAAGGGTCGAATGTGCATATCTGGAATTCTGTTCGGGCAAAGATACGGTTGTGAGGGAAATTAGGAAATTCGGGTATCGGGAAATTGAAAATGGAGTGATGAAACCCGCCTTCGCTAAGGCTACGGCGAGTGAAATAAAAAAGGGCGGTAGCACGAAGCTACTACGCCCTCAAAAAAACTAAACCCCAGTTATATTCTTGTACTGGAAACACGCCCTTGTGTAAATACGGGGGAACGGTTCACAGCAAGGCTGTTCCTGCGCAATTCATCTTTGTGATTCTGATTTGTGTATTAGCGTGTTTAGATTAGCCATGAGGCTAATACTCGTTTAATTTGTCGTTCAGCAAATTTACAAACGACTTTCTAAATATCCATATTGTAAACTAAAAAAACAACTCGTGCGTATTCTAATCGAGCTTTTTAACATTTAAAAAGAGAAAAACTAGAAATGTTCAAATCACCTATCATTAAAAAAGCTCTTTGGTATTCAAAACGCAAAGTGGTTTGCAAAATTGTGTACCGGGTCTCGGAAAAAAAATTGCCGATACTTCTGGCATCATTCGCGACATTTTTGTGAAAGATAATTCCGACGACCGGCTGATCCTGGAAAACGGGCTGCTATTGCGCTTGAATCGGTATTGAGTATCAATTCCGTTGAATAAAACGGTTTTTGAAACCAAATTCTCCTCCTTTTCGTTGGCATTCACATATCTTTGCAGGACTTGAAAAAAGTTTGAAATTTATGATTGTTAATGGATATGTAACAATCAGCAATATACAATTACACAATGGCTAAAAAACATTTGATTACATCGGCGCTTCCTTACGCTAATGGCGCATTGCACCTCGGGCACCTCGCGGGCGCGTACCTCCCGGCGGATATTTACGTGCGCTACCTCCGTCTGCTGGGCAAAGATGTGGTTTGGGTTTGTGGTTCTGACGAACACGGCGCCGCTATTACGATCCGGGCAAAAAAAGAAGGCGTGTCTCCACGCGAAATCATTGATAAATATCACTTTCTGAATAAAGAAACGTTTGAAAAACTGGGCATTTCCTTCGATTATTATCACCGCACCAGCGAGCCTTTGCATCACCAAACTTCCCAGGATTTCTTTTTGAAATTGTACGAAAAAGGCGGCGAATTCGAAGAAAAAAGCATCGAACAATACTACGACGAAGATTATGACCAGTTTCTGGCCGACCGCTATATCACAGGCACCTGTCCCAATTGCGGGCATACCAATGCTTTTGGCGATCAGTGCGAAAATTGTGGCATTGATCTGTCTCCCTTGCAGTTGATCAATCCAAAGTCAACCCTGAGCGGCAAAGCCCCGGTTTTAAAAGAAACCAAACACTGGTATTTCAAACTCGACAAGCACGAAGCCTGGCTCCGCGAATGGATTGAAAATGGTACCCTCGACGGCAAGCCGCATCACGACGCCAAAGCCTGGAAAAAACACGTGGTTGGGCAATGCCTCTCCTGGCTCGATCAGGGATTACAGCCGCGCTCGATCACGCGTGACCTGGATTGGGGAATCCCGGTGCCGCTGCCCGAAGCCAAAGGCAAGGTGCTCTACGTCTGGTTTGACGCGCCGATCGGTTACATTTCCTCGACCAAACAATGGGCGCTGGAAAACGGCAAAAACTGGGAGGAATATTGGAAGGGCGAGGATGTAGAACTCATTCACTTTATCGGAAAAGATAATATTGTGTTTCATTGCATTGTGTTTCCCGCGATGCTGCGCGCGCACGGCGAGTTTGCCTTGCCCAAGAACGTACCTGCGAATCAGTTCCTGAATTTTGAAGGGGAGAAATTTTCCAAATCGCGTGGCTGGGGCATCGAGCAGGATCAGTATCTCGAAGAATTCAAGGATTTCCCGAACAAGGAAGATGCCTTGCGCTGGGCGCTCACGCGCAATATGCCTGAAAACCGCGACAGCGACTTCACCTGGGACGAATTTGTGGATTTTTATGATAAAGAACTGGCCGATAATCTCGGGAATTTTGTGAACCGCGTGATCGTGCTGACCAATAAATATTATGATGGTATTGTTCCTCAAAATGAAGAAAATCCATGGAGTACATTAACTGAAGTATCTGCCAAACTTCAAGAACTTGAAGAAAATATAAGCAGTTTTAATTTTAAACAAGCTGCTCAATTATTTATGGAAATTTCGAGCTGGGGCAATACGTATTTGCAGGATGTTTCTCCCTGGAAAATTTGGAAAGATGAGCCGGAGAGCGCTGAAATCAAGGAATGCCTTTATGTTTGTTTGCAAATTGTAGCTTTGTTAAGCCTTGTAAGTGAGCCATTTATACCATTTACCGCGCCCCGTATTCGCAAATTGCTGAATTTACCGGATTTACAAAATGGTGATCTGCAAAAAGCGATTGAAGCCATAAATCAAGGTAAAGCGCTCGTGCCTGCCGGCCACAAAGTGGGCGAGCCGGAGATTCTGTTTGCCAAAATTAACGACCGCAAGGACACCAGCCGCCTGGAAATTGTAAACCGTCAACGAGAAAAACTCGAAGCCATTAAAGCCATGGAAGAAGCCAAAGCGCCTAAATTTCAAGCGATTAAGCCGGAAATTGTGTACGATGATTTCACCAAGCTCGACCTGCGCACCGGCGTTATTTTGGAAGCGGAAAAAGTGCCCAAAGCAGATAAATTGCTCAAACTCACGATCGACCTGGGTTTGGAAAAACGCACCGTGGTATCGGGCATCGCCGAACATTACAAACCGGAGGAAATCATTGGGCAGCGGGTGGTGCTGGTGGCCAATCTAGCGCCGCGCAAGCTCAAAGGCATCGAAAGCCAGGGCATGATCCTCATGGCAGAAAACGGCGACGGCAAGCTAACTTTCGTGAGCCCGCCCAAGGAATGGGGCGGCGGCTGGGTGGTACGTTGACCAAAGTTTTAGATCCAACGTGTTACATTTAAGTGTTTATAATATGACTATCAACAATTTTTTTTCACTCCTCATATGCTTTTGCACTTCTCTATCCATTGGTGCACAGGGTATTATATGCCATACCGTGAATGATGAAGGTGAAAAGATTGAAGGTTATTTTATCAAACAAACTCCCAAGGAACTGCGGTTAAGAGATTTTAATACCCAAACCACGCAAGTTCTGGATTTAGCAAAAATCAATTCCTATACCCTGTCAGAAGCCAACAAACCGGATAGAACCTTCGTAAAAGTTATCCTGAACCAAGGCAAACCCCAGTTTCTTGAACGCCTTGCTGCCGGAAAGCTTCATTTATATATGGATCGCCGCACAGTTTCCATTGACAAACCCACTCCAAGCGGTAAGCTTATTAAGTCGGTCAAAAACAGCACAGTTTTCTTTCTTTCTAAAGGAACGACGGAACTGGAAGAAATCGAAGAAGTTGCCTGGGCTGCCATTATAAGCACAAAATTACACGACTGCCCTGTTATTGTTAGCAAACTAAATAAACCCGGTTATCAATATAAAGATATGGGAAAAATTATTCAGGAATATAATAATTGCCAATGATCGGCTGGATTCTGTTTATTTTTTTCCCTACGCTATCCACAACTATTCTGGTTTTGCGTTGTAGCTATAAACAGACGTATTTTTTCAAAACCATTAATCTTTGATGTTTATTATGATCAATCGCGAGCACCCTATTTTTAGAGATAAAGAAGAATTAGCCAACAGCGTTTCGCATGGGCTGGGCGTGGTGTTTGGCTTGGTGGGCATTCCCATGCTGATCGCTACAGCGATTAGTACCGGGCACTGGTCAGCGATTGTGGGCAGCATCGTTTATGGTTTGAGTTTTCTGATGGTTTTTCTGTTTTCCACCTTATATCATGGCACGCGCCAGCCTCGCCGGAAGCAGCTTTTTAAAATTCTGGATCATATCAGTATTTATTTTCTCATTGCCGGAAGTTACACGCCCTTCGTGCTGATGTACGTGTATAATGGCACGGGGATTATTATGTTGTCGGTATTATGGGGACTCACATTGGTGGGCACAATCATGAAGATTTGGTTCACCGGAAGATTTAACCTGCTTTCCACCGCTATTTACCTGCTCATGGGCTGGATGCTCATATTTGCAGGCAAGACCTTCTTCGCAAGTTTACCTATGCCGATTATTATATTGATCGCAGTTGGCGGTGCACTTTATACCCTGGGTGTAATATTTTATCTCTGGGAACGCTTTCGCTACCATCATGCGGTGTGGCACGTCTTTGTGCTGGCAGCGGGTATTTGTCATTTTGCGGCGGTGTATCTGACGGTGTCCTAGAGTTTTAGGACCTTTGCCAACGCGATTTCGATTTGATTCATTATTGCAGAATTTACTTCTCCTAATTTTCTAATCATGCGTGCGTCTGAGACTGAGCGTATCTGGAAACAATCAGCTGCTGAGATTTTGGTAAGGTTATTAATGGCATCAGGTTCAATTTTCACCATCCAGTCAGCGATTGAGTAACGATCTTTCCAATCTGTAAGTGGTACAATTACCTTCAAAGGAAGAATACCCAGCGTATCATCGTTTACAATAATTGCGGGTCTTGTCTTACGAATCTCTGCGCCAACAGTAGGATCAAGATTGATTAGCCAGATTTCACTTCGTTTCATAAAAATCATCTGTATCCAACTCGGTGAAAGCCGTCAATTCTTTATCTTCTTCATAATCCTTTAATAAAAGCGTAGCAGCTTTTCTCCGCTGCTCTTCTTCATTTGACTCCTCTTTTTCCGAATTGATTTTTCCCTTTTTTTTAGCAAGTAAAAAATCGAGAAAGTCCAGTAATTCCCTTTGCTGAACCGTGTCTAGCTGATTGAATTTTATTAAGATTTCACTCATGATTGTCTGTTCTGATTCAACAAATATAAAAACACGCAGCAAGAATTGCTAGTTCCATAAATAAAACAATAATTATTCCTCCCCTACCCGCATTTTTATGATATAATCGCCGGTGGTACGTAATCTACCATATATCCGCATGTAATATACACCACTCGTCCTGGCGCGGTGAAAAGTCGTGATCCGCCCGTCGCGGGCGCCCAGGCGCTGCAGACTGCGCCCCGAATCGTCCAGAATTTCGAGGATGGGATTCAAATTTCCGGCAGTTGTTTCCAATAAAACATTTACCTGCTCGCCCTCTTTAAGTCGGATTTTATAATGATCCCGGTCGCTGGCAGAAGCAATCGAGCCCGGTTGGCTGGCCGGGAAACTCAAGGCAATGGCTTGCGCAATGGTATTATTCGGCTCAGAATCAAGCGATTTAGCGGTTTCGGTTGGAAGATTTTCCTCTTCTTTTACAGGGCTAACAAGCTGATTATCAATAAATTTCTCCACTTCGGCTTTTACCTCTGGTTTGGAAGGAGTTGGCTGCGTTTCTTTTGGTTTTGGCTTTTGCACATTTGTAATAGCGCGATCACTCATTTTTGGTGCTTCTTCTACTCCAGCGGTTTGCGTTTCTTCAGGTACTGCCGGCTCCGCGAGATTTGATTTTGAACCTCCAAACTGCTGTCCAATCAAAAAAACCGCCACTAAAAGCACCGCTCCTATGCCAATTCCGATCAATAAATTACGATTTGATTTCTTTGTTTTTAATTTAAAATCAGGCAGTTGCGGAATTTTATTATCATCCTGTTTAAAATAACGCAGCAAGGGTTTATCCTGGTCGATATGATCAATCAATTGCAGCAGCGAATGGTTGATGGCGTTGGTTTGCACGCTGGCATCGTCGGCATCGAGCGTACCGGCCATGATCTTATCACGTAATATTTTATAATGACTCGCCACTACTATTAACTCATCATAATATTCGCCCTTCGCCTGATTATATAATTGTAATAAGCGCTCAATGGCTTCCTGGGTTTCGCCCTGAGCAATGAGCAATCGTACTTCCTGCGCAAACTGGTCGAGGTTCATATCGCGTATTTTAGCATGGCAAGTAAAATAAGGAGTTTTTGGGAAGAAAAGGAAATTATTCAATTGAATAAATAGCATTTCTATCCAATGAAAAATGTAAATAAAATCCCAAACAGGAAATTTAAAAACATTTACTTTTGCTTTTTCGCGGCAGCTTTAGCCTGGTTTTCCAGCACTCTGAAAAGTGTAATATCCCGAATTAAATCATACGGAACCGGCTGATTCAGTGGAAATTGCACCGAGCCCTTAGCGCCTTTGTATGCCGATAATTCCTTTTGAAATGCCGCGATACCCGAAGGTGCAGGATAAAATCCGATATGATTTTTATAGGCAGCAAAATGCACCAGATTTCCGTACAGCTTGAAGGTAGGCATTTGATAATTAATGGTTTCTTCCGCTTCGGGTGCTGCAGCCCGGATGGTCGCTCGGATTTTTTCCAAAATCACCTGCACTTCCTCCGGGAATTGAGCGATGTATTCGTCTATGTTTTTGAAACTCGAATGCGCTGTTTTCATATGATACACTTATTATAATTCAATCAATAATCTATACATAAAACATTATCAACCAATTACATATAAACAAATCAGCATATCAACACATCATCCTCATCTGATACAGATCAAATCCCGGCGCCCAGAAATCCGGCTCCACCCGCTCCAGCTCAAAGCCCATTCTGGCATAAAAAGAATGCACCAGCTGCGTGGTACGCACGATTATTACATCGATATCATGATTTTCTTTAATCCGGTCGATGCGGAAGCGCATCAATTGCCGCCCCAGGCCCTGGCCCTGCCAGTCGGGGTGAACGATATCCCAGGAAATCCGCGCCTGCCGCTCCTCCGGGAAGTAATTGATCCCGCCCGAACCAACGATCTGACCATCAAGCTCTATCACATAATAATCTTCCAGATGTTTATCTAAATATTCAACAAAATCATTTACTTCGCTCGCCGCGAAATATTGCGGAACATTTAGTTGCAGCAACGCGATGAGTTGCGGCTTGTCTTCGGGAGTGTAGGGGCGGATCATGGTTGTTCAATTATTCGAATAGCCTGTTTCAATTTTATTAAAATTCCCTTCATTATCAAAAAAAAGACTCACTATTTGTAATTGTATAATCATGTTTTCCTTATCCAACCAATGACCTGTATTCAGTTTTTTAAGCTCTTTATCAAATTCTTCAATAGTATGGGCTTTATTTTCAATTGCATTTGAAATGTTATTTAAGTCCTCGGAAATAATTATTAAATTATCATAACAATGCCCTGAGGTCATTGTGTTTATAAGTATAATATATGCAGCCCCAAGAACTAATAAGAGGTTTATAAAGAGTGAAACCAAGAAAGCAATTTTCCATTTCATAAGGGTACATTATAGGCTTCAAATCACTCAAAACCTTACACTCTTTTATTTACTTCATTATCCTGCTCTTCAATAAAAACCTGGAATTTTCACCATTCCTCAAGCGCAAGATTATCTATCTTCTTGAAATGCTGATCTCTGGACACCAGGGTTAATCCATATTGAAAAGCGATTGCCGCAATCCAAATATCATTTTCGGGTATGGGTTGCCCTTTGTCTTTTAGGTTCTTTTTAATTTGTCCATAAAATTTAGCAGTAAAATCATCGCAATCCAGCACAGGTGTATTAGTTCTCAATTGGTCAATCCGCTCAATATTTTTATCAACCCGACCAGAGTTATAGGCGCCATAATACAATTCACCAATCACAATGGAAGGAAGGAATATTTCATCCGCATTTTTTATAGAATTTATAATGGATTTTTCTCCATCAAATAATGCGATAATAATATTGGAATCAAGCAAATAATTACCACTCACTTTCGTCTATTTTTCGGCAATCTTCTAATGCGGATTGAAATTCACGAGTATCTTTTTTATCAAATATACCAGCAAATTGTAATATTCCAGCACCTTTTTCCTGCTTTGGCTTAGCCAGCATAGCATTGATGAATTCCAATAATTTCATTTGTTGGGCCAAGGTCATATCATCGATGGCTTGCCTGATGGATTGTCGTATCTCGAATTCGCTCATATTATTTCTTTTTTTGGGTAACGTAAAATTATTTTCTTTGGTTTCATTTGAGTATCCTCCAAATTTACGCCACATTCCCCACTTCCGCAACAATCGGGTTGTATCCGGGCAAACTTGCCTGTACTTTTGCAATAAAAAAGACAATGACCACCGAAACGATTAATTATCAGCGTATCGAGCAGGCGATCCAATATTTGTCGGAGCATTTTACCGAGCAGCCTAATCTGGACGACGTAGCGGCGCAGGTGCATCTGAGTCCGTATCATTTTCAGCGGATGTTCACCGAATGGGCGGGCATCAGCCCCAAGAAATTTTTGCAGTTCCTGACCACCGATTTTTTGAAAAATAAACTCGCCGAAACGCCCAATCTGATTGAAGCGGCCAACCTTGCGGGCTTGTCGAGCCAGTCGCGGGTGTACGACTTGTTTGTTACGCTCGAGGCGGTCACGCCTCACGAATACCGCAGCGGCGGCGAGGGTTTGAGCATTCGTTACGGCTACGCCGATACGCCTTTCGGCACTTGCTTTGTGGCAACGACCGGGCGCGGCATCTGTGGTTTGGAATTTGTCACCGAGGATACAAAAGACGCGGCGTTGCAGGCTTTCCGGCAAAACTGGCGCAACGCACAACTGGTTCCAGATCAACAGGTTGCGATAGATTTCACCCGACTTATTTTTACTGACAATCCTGGGGAGCAGAGGCGTTTTCAATTGCTGGTGCGTGGCACCAAATTCCAGGTAAAAGTCTGGGAAGCCTTGCTGCGCGTGCCTTTCGGCGCGGTGACGACTTATGGTCAGATTGCTCAGGAAATCGGGCAGCCCGGCGCCTCGCGGGCGGTCGGCTCGGCGGTCGGCGACAATCCTGTTGCTTACCTCATCCCCTGCCATCGCGTGATCCGCAAGGAAGGCAAACTCGGCGAATATCACTGGGGCAGCACGCGGAAAAAAGCGATTGTTGGCTGGGAAATGGCGCGGAGTACCGCCGATTAGGATTACTCATCGTTGAGTACCGGCAGAGACTCGACAAACTTCACGGTTTTTTTAGTGAATACTCAAGTAGCTCAATAAAAAATGCTAAGTCCTCTTTTTCATTAAGAATTTGATTCCAATTTGTAATTGAAATCCCAACAGGATCAAAATAATCAGGTTTTGAGGTGTATCCAGATATAACTGGGAGATTATAACAAGGATCACTCTTAGGAACTTTAACTAGTTTCCAGTTTAAATCTTCTCTTTTATTAATGATAATTTCTCCCAAATAAATTCCAAAGTCAGCAGCTAATGCATATCCTAAGTTGGTTAATACGCAATCCCCTTTTTTGCCAACAATGAAGCCGTTTTGAAGAAAAAGAAGAAAGGTTTCCTTCAATAAATCTTCGAATTCATTAGCTCCATTTATGAATGTCTTAAATAAAAGAATTCGGTTTTCTTTTTCCTTTAAAAACCATTCAAAATATTTTTTTGCTTCATATTTGCTCCAGGACTTTACATCCTTGGTTGCCAATTCTTCCGGTGGAATAAACTCTCTGTAATTAATTCTCATTTCTAAAACATAATATAAATATAATATTACGTCTCCTTCGAGTCTCTCAAAGAGGATTCGGCATGATCCGATTGCTCATCGTAATATCCTCTGGAAACTCCGCCTTTATTCCAAATTATTTTCAATCAGTATTTGTTTGATATTAATAATCAATCCTTTAACAAATTCAACATCTTGATCCCAATCCATTATCTCCCATTTCTTATTACCCTTTTCTGCGATCATGATTTTTTGGGTATCTGTAAATATCCATATAACTTTCTTGACGCCGAATTTTATTAAATCTTCGGTCTTTTCCTGATAATATCCCAATGGGTTTTCAATTTCTTTTAAATCCGCTTTGGTATCAATTTCTATTACATATTCCGGTGGCGTACTTAAGTATTTATCATCAATTTTTTCACTTTCACTTTTCTTTATAATGGCGATATCTGCTGCTCTCCAGGAGTTCTTTGAAAACTGAAGCCCGATTTCATTTGAAAAAATGAAATAATCATTACCTAAAAAGGTTCTTATCAGAAATATTAATTCTGTTACTAAAAATGCCTGAAACTTGCTGCTTCCCATTAGTTGCTCTAATTGTTTCTCCCCTTTTAGATAATCCTTATATCCTTTATAATAGATTGGTTTCCCTTGTACCATCTCATATATCAATGATTCTGGTATTTTTTGTGCTGAGCTCTTCATATCTACCAATATTTATTTATCAAACGATTGATCATTCATAACAAATTTAAGATTTCTGATCAGCAATTCAAATTCTCTCATTTCTTACCCTGTTTTTTCATTTACAATATCCTTCTCCATCTCCAATTTACAACACATTCCCCACTTCCGCAACAATCGGGTTGTAGCAGGTGCTATTTGATCTTACCTTTGTAATAAAACACAAAACATTAATTATCAAATTTATGAATAACTTCCAATATTTACCCATTCCAAAAGAATATTCCGACCGGATCCGGCAAACCATGCAGGATGATTTCGGACACGCGGTAGAGAAAAGCATCGCCGGTGAGCTTGGCTCCGGGCCTTGTCGTTCCTGCCTCCGGCAAACGCAGCCCGGCGAGGAACGCCTGTTGTTTTCCTACGCGCCGGTGGGTAGCGATAATCCGTATAATGAAGTGGGTCCGGTGTATATTCACGCGCATGCATGCACCCCGTATAAAGAAGTAAATAATTTTCCGGCGGATGTAAAGAACGGGCGACTCCCTATTCCATTGGTATTGCGTGCCTATAATAAAGAAGGCCGGATGATCGCGGCCAAGCAAGTCGGCGAACAGGATGCAGAAACAATAATCGGGCAATTATTTGAAAATCAGTCGATTGAAACAATCCATATCCGCAATGCCGAGGTGCAGTGCTTTATCGCGGCGGTGAAAAGAGCGAATTAAGCGTTTTCCAATCTGTTCTCCCCGGATTTTTCAAATCTGCATCTGTGCTGCTTGCTTGCAAATGGCTAACTTTGCCAAAAATTAAAATCAAGAAGATGTTGAATTTCAAAGAAATCCTCGACCAGGAAGAAAATCTCGACCCGAACGACTGGAACCAAATGAAACAACTCGGCTACCAGATGGTGGACGATATGATGGAGTACTTGCGCACCATTGGCGAGCGCCCGGTGTGGACGGAGCCAAGCGAATCCTCTAAAACCCATATGCATAAAGGCTTGCCGCAAATGGCGGAACCCATCGAACAGATTTATCAGGAATTTAGAACCCATATTCTGCCATATAATAAGGGCAATGTGCATCCGCGTTTTTGGGCTTGGGTGCAGGGAACGGGTACGCCCTTCGCGATGCTGGCGGAAATGCTGGCGGCCGGGATGAATCCGAATCTTGGCATCGGCGACCACGCCGCGATGTACGTTGAAAATCAAGTGATTGACTGGTGCAAGGAAATGCTGGGCTTTCCGATGAGCGCGAGCGGCTTGCTGGTGAGCGGCGGCTCGATTGCCAATATCACCGGGATTCTGGTAGCGCGCAATGCTTTTGACGAGCGCATCCGCAAGGAGGGCGTTCGGGCGCTGCCGGGGCAGTTGGTATTGTATGCTTCAAGTGAAACGCATAGTTGTCAGCAAAAGGCGGTGGAAGTCGCCGGTCTGGGAGCGGATGCGCTGCGCAAAGTGCCCGTCAATGCTGATTTTCAGATAGATATTACGAAATTACGTCAGATGATCGCCGAGGATAAAGCCGCCGGAAAAATCCCGTTTTGCATTGTGGGCAATGCCGGCACGGTGAACACCGGCGCAATCGATCCGCTCGACGAAATATTACAAGTTTGTAAAGAAGAAAAGCTCTGGTTTCATGTGGACGGCGCGTTTGGCGCTCTGGCAAAATTAGCTCCGGAATTCCAGGATTCTCTAAGAGCCATGGAAGAAGCCGACAGCGTGGCTTTCGATTTGCATAAGTGGTTGTATCTGCCGTACGAGGTGGGTTGTGTGCTGATTAAAAATGCGCAGGTGCACCGCGATTCCTTTGCCATGCAGCCGAATTATTTACTCAAGCACGAGCGCGGGCTCTCCGCCGGGCCCGATCCGCTAAGTAATTACGGCATGGAACTCTCGCGTGGATTTAAAGCCCTGAAGGTCTGGATGTCATTCAAAGAGCATGGCATCGCCAAATTCGCCCGGCTGATTCGCCAGAATATTGCCCAGGCATTTTATCTAGGAGACCTTGTAAATCAAGCATCTTCGCTCGAACTGCTCGCCCCGGTGACGATGAATATTACTTGTTTTCGTTACAATCCCGGGCATTTAAGTCAGGAACAACTAAATGTTTTGAATAAAGAAATCCTGATGCGCCTGCACGAAGAGGGCGTCGCCGCGCCATCGTACACGATGCTGAACGGCAATTACGCGATCCGCGTGGCCAATGTCAATCACCGCAGCCAAAAGACTGATTTTCAGGCATTAGCAGCGGGCGTGGTGCGAATTGGGCAGGAAGTGAGCCGGGAAATTAATGTGGCTTTGTAGCAATAAGAATTATTTCTTCACTTTTTAAACCAAAGCGATTTTCCTTATCAGGTTGATATCTGTCGATATTTACTTGAAAACCAGCTTGTTCCAGGCGTTTTTTCAAACCGGAAACAGAATAAATTCGCACGTGGTCTTCCTGTCCGAAATGCTGGAGCCGGGCTTCAGGTGTTTGAACAGATTGATTTTCATAAATATCGCCTTCTTTAAAAGGCGTTTGAATCAGGCATTTACCGCCCGGTTTTAAAACCCGGAACAATTCACGCATGGCTTGTGTGTCTTGTTCGACGTGTTCCAATACATGAAAACATATAATAAGATCGAATTCATTATGTGATTCCGGAATATTTGTAATATTATATTGCACATCAGCTAAAAATTCGCCGGCAAAATCCGAGCTTACATAATCGATTCCGGGCTGAGCTTTCATTTTCCTGTACAAACAACGCGAAGGGGAAAAATCGAGCACTTTACCCTGTAACATTACATCATTATTTAGTACCTGCCAAAGCCGGCGATTGCGCGGCAAGCTACCGCAAGCCGGGCAAAGCAAGTCGCCATTTTCCAGTTTTATAAAATTAGCGAGATTGATATTACAAATATTACAAGTATATTCATTTCCTTTATAAAACCAGGCTAAAGCTTGCCGGATAAGAGCCTCCTGTGTAATAAGGAATTTTTTGGGGAATAATTTTTTCACTAATTTTTTTAAAACCTGGTATATCATGATGCATGTCTGATTTTTGTAGAAGGTGTAAAGCTATGATCGGAAATCCGGAAAAACAATAGGCTAAAAAGTACTGTTGTTGCTTTCTTTCAAATTTACCCATTCCTGACAGGTATTTTTCAACAAAAACCCTTTATTCTCTTTACTTTTGTAAGACTTTAGACTTTAGACGTTAGACAATAGATCATTGCCGAAGTCTTTTCTAACGTCTAAAATCTAACGTCTAAAAATCTAAAAAATGCAATTAACCGAAAATATCATCAGCCGGGAGCGCTCGGCGGCGCTGTTTGAAGAGGCAAAAAATTATTTTCCGGGGGGCGTGAACTCGCCGGTGCGGGCTTTCAAATCGGTGAGCGGGCCGCCGGTGTATGTAGAAAAAGGCGAAGGTTGCCGCATTACTGACGCCGATGGCAATGAATTTATTGACTTCTGCTGCTCCTGGGGCCCGCTGATCCTGGGACACAACAACGCGCGCATCCGCGAGGCAGTGATAGAAGCAGTTAACAACGGCATTACTTTCGGTACGCCGACCCGCCGGGGCAACGCAATCGGGAAATTATTGCTGGAAAACAACCGTTTTATTGAAAAAATTCGCTTTGTGACCTCTGGTACTGAGGCAGTTATGTCGGCAATCCGTTTGGCGCGGGGCGTGACTGGACGCAACAAGGTCATCAAATTTGAAGGTTGTTATCACGGTCACGTGGATTCGCTGATGGTGAAAGCCGGCTCCGGTTTAGTGACCTTTGGCGTGAGCACTTCGGCGGGCATTCCGGAGGCATTTGCCAAGGAAACGCTGGTGCTGCCGCTCAATGATCGCGAGGCTTTAGAGAAAATATTACAAACGCAGGCTCAGGATATTGCATGTATTATATTAGAACCGGTTCCGGCGAATAACGGATTATTATTACAAGATCGGGATTTCTTACAATTTCTGCGTGAACAATGTAATAAATATAATGTTTTGCTCATTTTTGATGAAGTTATTTCCGGTTTCCGGGTCGGATTTGAAGGCGCCGCGGGATATTATGATATTCAACCCGATATTATTACATACGGTAAAATCATCGGCGGCGGCATGCCGGTGGGCGCTTACGGCGCCAGCAGGGAAATCATGAGTCATATTGCGCCGGATGGCCCTGTGTATCAGGCGGGTACGCTTTCTGCTAATCCGGTGGCGATGGCAGCAGGACGAGCAGCTTTGGAACAATTACTTGAACCTGGTTTTTATGAAAAACTGGAAGCCAAAACCCAAAAATTCGTCGGACAAATCCAGGATTATTGCGACCAAAAGGCTTATGAAGTCAGCATTCCGCAGATCGGTTCGATTTTCTGGATTGCATTTTCCAAAGAACGGATTATTCGTGCAGATCAGATTGATCCCAAAAGCATGGATAAGTTCAAGGTATTACATCATGAATTATTACAGCGCGGTATTTACCTTGGACCTTCGGGTTATGAAGTCGGTTTTGTCTCGGCAGCGCATCAGGAAGCCGATTTGGCGGAAGCTGCAGAGAAGATTTGTAAAGCGATGGATATGGTTTTTAAATAAGTCGATAGTTGGCTATTTTGCAAATCAAATTTTAGTGTAATTTTATCACATGAAAAAAATCCAGCCCATCATATTATCGTTGCCGTTTATACTCATTGGCGTGGCGCATATTCACTTGCATACGCGTACTGGCGGCTGCTGGGGCATGGTGGAAGGGTTGTACTCGCTGTTTTTATATTTGCTGGGCGGTATTTTTGCATTTACGGTCACCATCATTGCTATTATAAAATATTCAAAAACCAGGGAGTTAGTTGAGTTTGTACCGGTCGTATTTTCCACGCTTCTTGTTGTTTCTTTTTTTATTTACACAAAAAAAGCATATAAAATTGACCGTGAATCAGATGCTTATGTGATAGCCGGCACCAAAGGGCTGACCGAAGATTACCTGTTCTTTTCCAAAGACATGCGTCTGGTACTGCTTTCGCGAAATATGGAACAAGGCTGCACTTACGCCGGAAAGTTTGAAAAAAATGGTGATACGCTGTTTTTGGATAGAAATATTGTGGCGATCCAGCCCGGTTTATTGCAGGAAAAATATCTATTGAATGAAGACAGCACCCTGATTCCGCTTGAAAACGACCAGATACAATACGATTCCAGCAAATGGCTGCTTAAAGTCAGAGCAGGCAACGAACCGACAAGCCAATGAATTCGAGAAATAATGCACGGCTCCGCATGCTGTCTTACGGTGTGATCGCGTATATGCTGATAGCATTTGCGTGGTGGTCGGTTTTGCTGTTTACCAAAAATAGGGACGCCTTCTACGCCAAGCGCGACCTGCTGCACATCGGCATGATTGCAGAAGGATTGGTAGAAAACAACGAAGCATTCATCCAGTCCGAGCCTTACAAAGCCCTGGAGCAGCGCTACCGTCGCCAGGAATGGATGATCCTGGGCGAAGTGTCGGTTTTTGTTTTCAGTTTGATCATTGGCATCTGGCTTATTAACCGGGGATATCATAAAGAAGTAATAGCCGCTAAACAACGGCGTAATTTCCTGCTTTCCATTACACACGAATTAAAATCGCCGATTGCTTCGATCCGGCTGGTGCTGGAAACGCTTTTGAAAAGAGAATTGAAGCGCGAGCAGTTTGAAAAATTGTCGCAAACCGCTCTGAATGAAACAGATCGATTGCACATGCTGGTAGAAGATCTGCTGCTTTCCGCAAAACTGGAAACCGCCTATCAGCCGAATCTGGAGCCACTGGATTTATCAGATTTACTCCAGGATCTGGTTTTTAAAATGCAGGCAAAATATCATAATGCCCACTTTACATATCATGAAAATATTTCCGATCCGACGATCCTTGGCGATAAATCCGGGCTGACATCTGTGGCGCTTAATCTTTTAGAGAATGCAGTAAAATATTCAACAGGCCCCGCAAATATTGACGTCCAGCTCACAGAACACCATGGGAAGCTTCGTCTGGAGGTCGCAGATCAGGGCATTGGCATTGAAGAAAGCGAAAAAAAGCAGATATTTGAAAAATTCTACCGTGTGGGCAATGAGGATACGCGCAAAACAAAAGGCACCGGACTGGGGTTGTACATCGTGGAACAGATTGTAAAAGCGCACGAGGGTACGATTATAGTGCTCGACAATGAGCCCCGGGGCACGATTTTCCGAATCGAATTACCTGCAGTGAAACAGGAACACCATAACACCATAACACCATAAGCTATGATGCGAATTTTATTGGTAGAAGACGAAGAAAGCCTGAGAGAAACCCTGAAGCTCAATCTCGAAATGGAAGATTACGAAGTGGTTGCCACCGACAATGGCAAAGATGCCCTGAAATACATTCAGGAACAGCATTTTGACCTGTTGATCCTGGACGTGATGCTGCCCGAAGTGGACGGTTTTCAGATCGCGGAGCAGGTACGCCTGACCAACCGCGAGGTGCCTATCCTCATGCTTACCGCCAAAGACGCTGCTACTGACCGCATTACAGGCTTGCGCAAGGGCGCTGATGATTATGTGACCAAGCCTTATGTGCTGGAAGAACTGCTTCTCCGCGTGCAAAACCTGATCAAACGCACCAGTAAAAAACCGACCAATACCCCCGAAGTATATGAATTTGGAAGTAATCGTATAAATTTTGCTACTTATGAAGCCAAAGGCACAAGTGGCGAGTTGCAATTGACCAAAAAAGAAGCGATGCTGCTCAAACTCCTGATCGACCGCAAGAATGAAGTGGTGTCTCGCCAGCAGATATTACAATCTGTCTGGGGCTACGATGTCTATCCGTCCACCCGCACGATCGATAATTTTATACTGAGCTTCCGCAAGTACTTTGAGCAAGATCCACACAATCCGAAGCACTTCCTGTCGATCCGGGGTGTGGGGTATAAGTTTGTGGATTAAGAATTGTAATATCCTGCTTTTTGAATCCGGAATAATATGAGTTGTCTCTTTCTACGCAACTTTTCCTTTTTTTTGTGTTTTTACAATCAGGTGCCCCGCACTAAATAGTCGGACAGTTTTACGGTCGAAAGCCCAATTGATCTGACAATCAACCCCTTATAAAATACTTTACTTAAACTTAAAATTGTCTTTTACTTAATAAGAATTCTATTTACTTTATTCACCAAAAAATATAAAGCTATGAAAAAATGGAGTTTACTCTTGTCGGCTGTTGCCCTCACAACTGCTTTTGTTGTTTTCAAGGCAGACCGATTTTATAACAGCGCATTGGAAAAAGAAAAAGCTGCGGTAGAAGCCGCCGTGCTGGATTATGTAGAGGCCTTGTATAATGTGGAGCCGGAGAGAGTGAAGCAAAGTGTACACCAGGAGTTGAGAAAACGAGGCTATTATTATAACCAAGGAGCCTACCATCAGGCAGACATGAGCTTTGAGCAATTAAAAGACCTCGCCGCTCGCTGGAACAAGGATGGCAAGCGGGCCAATGCCAAATCGCCCAAGGAAATTGTGATTTTTGATGTACTGGATAAAACCGCTTCCGCAAAACTGACCGCCGAGTGGGGCGTGGATTATTTCCACCTGGTGAAGCTTGATGGTAAATGGCAGATTATGAATGTACTTTGGCAATCACCCCCACCAAAAGGATAAAAAATTAGGAAGTTTGAGATGTGAAATTTGAAATACAAAAGCCGGTTTACTCTTTTCACATCTCAAATCTTATATTTTACTCCGCTTTCACTTCCACACTGGTTTTCTTCTTCTCGTTTTTAGGCGTAGTGCCGAAAACATAATCCCAGATCGGAGACGATACGCCAAACAGGATTTCATCTTCGCTGTAATGATGGATGGCGTGGTTCACCCACAAGGCCTTGAAAATATTATTCGGCGCCCGGAAGATATGCACGCTGTAATGAATTAGTAAATAAAATGCATAGCCCACCATAAATCCAGCCAGGAAAGAGAAGGCATACTGCCCGAGGATCGTGCGGAAAATGATCAGTAAGAAAGTAGCAGCCAAAATTGCCGGCACCGGCGGCATGGCCAGGCGTTGCTTATCCTTGGGATAGTCATGGTGAATACCATGTACCGTATAACAAAACTTCTGGCGTGATTCCGATGCATGTTCACCCGGGTGATAGGCCCAGCGGTGCACCACATATTCTACGAAAGTAAAAAACAGGGTGCCACCGAAAAACAGTGCTATCACCTGACCATTTGAAAGTTCTGTAGCGATTTTTGTATAATAAAGTAAACTGATGGCGTACAAAAAGAATAAAGAAACAGGAATCGCAATATGCGACCGTGTTAGCTTGTCGAGCCATTTGTTTTTGAATAAGGGCACCGAGACATTCTCGTTTGATACGTAACCTCTTTTACCATTATATGCCATGATACGATGAATTTTGATTGAAAACTTCAAAAAAATAAAATAGCAAAAAATGTTGCGTTCCTATTAATGAAATTTCAGGAAATGCTGAATTGTTTCAGATAACGACGATATTTTCGAACATACGTTTTGTACAAACGTTTGAAATTGTCATAATTCGAAGAAGAATGCTGGGCTCCCAGAAATCCCTGCTGGCGCATCCAGTCATCGTTATAAATTTTGCCGATGTAACGGCTACCATGGTCGGGCATTAAGCCTACCACCATATCGCCGGGTTTTAAGTCTTCCTTGATCTGGAAAACAGCCTGTATTACTGATCCGCTCGAATAACCAACGAGCAGACCTTCCTTCTTGGCCAACTGGCGAGCGCGGTGCGCACTGCTGCGGTCGGTCACTTTCACGAAATTATCGATCACATCAAAGTCGACCGTGTCAGGAATAATCGTTTTGCCCAAGCCTTCTACTTTCCAGGAATAAATTTCGGATTTATCAAAAACACCGGTTTCCCAGTATTTTTTCAGCACTGAGCCATAAGCATCCACACCGATGATCTTAATATTTGGATTTTGCTCTTTCAAATAGCGCGCCGTACCCGAGAGCGTACCGCCGGTACCCACGCAGCATACGTAGTGCGTGATTTTTCCTTCGGTTTGCTTCCAGATTTCCGGTCCGGTGGTATGATAATGCGCATCGGCATTGTCCAGATTAAAATTTTGCCCCAGATAATAGGAATTAGGGATATCCTTTGCCAATTGCTCGGCGCGAGAATAGTAAGAACGCGGGTCTTCCGCTTCGGCATCGGCAGGACAAACAACTACATCCGCGCCCATAGAACGAAGCAGCATAATTTTCTCCTGCGATGATTTGCTGGTGACAGTGAGTACGCAATTATAACCTTTCAGGGCACAAACCATAGCGAGACTAAAGCCCGTATTGCCCGAAGTAGCTTCAATCACCGTGCCGCCGCGCTTGAGTTTCCCCTTACGCTCAGCCTGTTCAATCATGTAAAGTGCGATTCGATCCTTGGCAGAATGCCCCGGATTAAAGGATTCAACCTTGGCCAGGACAGTGGCGGGTATGTCTTTACAAATAGTATTCAATCTGATCAGAGGCGTATTGCCAATCGTTTCCAAAACATTTTGGTAGTACATAGATGCTTCCGGCTTTGTTAACAAATGAAACTTGTAGTAAGGAATCAGACGTTTAGATTCCGGATATGGTCACAGCAAGTGGGTGCGTTATTCATCCTCTTTTGGACGAATCAATCATTCGCTGTCAATTCGGGAGTATATTATTAAAACGGATTTGAGTCACAGCAAAGATATAAAAAAACTTGTAAGAGATTCGTTCAAGTCAGGCGGTTTGGCATCTTCCGGGCTTGACTTTCTCACTATAGCTGTGTACCTTCGATGCCCGTTTGGAGCACATAACCAAATATTAGTTCTGTTTTAAAAACTTTATAAAGAACTAAATATAGCATTTTTGGGTTGTTACAAAAATATTTTTTTTCTGAGAGCAGAAAATTAAAAAAACAGGTAAAAAAAAATTTAATTTGTTAATTGTTATTCATAGCTATGCCCGGCACAAAAAATGACATGAAGGTATCACTCAAAGTTCGGCTCATTCTGTATCACCGGGGGCAGATTCTCCTGCTGAAACAGACCAAACCCAACGGTGGCAATTATACCCTGGTGGGTGGTAATATCGAGGACGGTGAAGCGGCCCGGCAATGCCTGATTCGGGAAGCTTTTGAAGAAGCAGGTATCACACTAAAAACCAAAGACTTGCAGTTGGTACATGTGCTTCAAAAGGTAAAAAATGGCGAGCAGCGCATCGTAATGTATTTTAAAGCGTACCGTTGGGAAGGTGAACTAAAGGCGCGTGAAACCCACAAGTTCAAGGAAACAGAGTGGTTTCACCTCGACGCCCTGCCCAAAAACCTGACCGATACGGTGCGTCAGGTACTGGAGCAATATCGGCAGGGAAATCTGTTTTCAGAAATCCCGTTCAAAACGAAGGCAAAAGCCGCTTCCAAATAAAAAAAGGCGTCGCATTGCTGCAACGCCTTTCCCTTGATAGGGTTAAAACCTGGTTAGGGCTTGATGGTTTTGCCTGTATTTGCCACGAAAGTAGCTTTCGCAATTTGCGCTTTTTGGTTTGCCTGCAAGCAAGCCGCCTTTTGGGCAGCAGTACAATGCGGAGGTAAACTACTGGCAGTCATTGCCTTGGAGCCGTACAATCCGGCACATGCTGCTTTCGATTTTACACAGGATTTCTTTTCCTGAGCTGCAACATTTACAAAACGCGCTGATCTCGAGCAATATTCTACTTTGGTATATTTTACTTTATCACTTGTGGAACTGACACTTTTTCTAAAATACTCCGTTTCACCGGTCGTGTAATCTACTTTTTTCACGATGCTTGCATCAAGTGCAGCTGCTCTTTCCGCTTTACTTTTCAAGCAACTTTGAGCATTCACATCTACCATAGAAAACAACCCGAAAGCTAAAAGGAGTAAGAAAAATTGTTTCATAATTTTATTTTTTAAAAAACAGAGAATAGGCTTATAACTGTTGGCAAGGTATAAAACTCTCACCAGGAAAAGTGTTATCGAAAAATTAACGTTTTCTTAAAAACTGTTATTCCCAATAATGCACTTGTCAAATATCAGTCGTTTTGCCCTAAAAATAAACGGTTAAATGAATTTTTTCCAGCGTTTTCCCTACCTTTCCTAAAACAAAACCAGCTACTAAGATGAAAACCAACTTCCAGATTTCGCTTTTTTTAATGTTGGCATTTTCCTTGCTTGCAAGCTGCAAGAGTCAGCAATACACGGCTGAAAATTTGCCGGAACAACAACTCGTCTTTGGCGAGGGCGGCGGCTTTACCGGCGCTGTTACACAGTATATCTTGCTTGAAAACGGACAAATTTTCAAACATTACAGCATGGAAGCATCCACCGTCGAACTGGGTTCTGTAAAAAAACGCACCGCCAAGGAAATGATGAAAAAAGTGCAAGCCATGCAACTGGACACCATGGACGTGAAACAACCGGGCAATATGTACTATTTTTTGAGCTACAAAACCGGCGAAGATGAACACCGCGTAACCTGGGGCGCTGCCTCGTATCAGGTTGATTCCCAGATCGAATCCTTTTACAAGGAACTGATGCAAATGAGTAAAAACGTAAAAGCGCCGAAAAAATAATTCTATTTTAAAATTTCATTCTCAAAATTAAAGCCCATAAAACAATGATAAAGAATATTTTACTGGGAATGAGCCTCTTGTGCTCTATTCTGACCTTCGCGCAAAACAAACCACATCTTTCCAAAATCCAGAAGTCAGATCGCCCTTACCAGGCAGAAGAGATTAAGCCCCTAAAGCTCTGGCAGGGCATCGTGCCTCCGGCTGGTCGTGGCATTATCCAAAGTGGTGCTCAACGGTACGGCCGACTTTCCAAGCTGACCAAGCCCGATCTAAACGGAAGTTTGCAGGTTATTAAAGACGCCGCGACCGGATTACCGATTTTTATCAAAGGCGCCATCAAATCAGCCGACCAGGAAAAAGCCGACCTCGAGGCCCAAAGCTACGCTTACCTGGAAGCCGTACAGGAGATTTTGCAAATTGAACAGCCCGGAGAGGAATTCCAACTACAAAGTATTGAAAATGATCAACTTGGACAAACGCATCTTCGGTTTCAGCAGATTTACAAAGGCATTCCTGTTTATACCGGCGAACTGATCCTTCATGCCTGGGACGGGCAGGTGCAATCGCTCAATGGTCGCTACTTCCCTACCCCGGAATTATCCGGCGTTCAACCTATAGTTTCCAAAGAAACCGCTATTCAAAACGCTTTCCAGCATTTGAGTAAAAAAACGCAGATCAAACAGTTAACTCCTGAGCAACAACGCCTTATCAATGGCAAGCAAGCCGAAGCGGCATTGGTCATTTATCATCCAAACAAGGATGCAAATGCCGAGCGCCTCACCTGGGAAGTCAACATCCACGCAGATGTTGTTCATCGCTGGACTTATTTTGTGGATGCCAAAACCGGCCAAGTGCTGCATACATTCACGAAAACTTGCAATTTTTACCATGATCATGCCTCTGCCAAAACGGAAGAAACCAGCAACAAGACCTCAGCAGCAAGCGACTTCTTCCCCCCGCGTACTGCTACGGCTACTGATTTACAGGGCGTAACCCGCACCATCAACACCTTTCTGGAGGGCAATACTTATTTCCTGCTCGACGCCTCCCGGGAAATGTTTAATGCGGTGCAATCTCAAATTCCAGATCAACCAATAGGCGCTATTTTTACTTTAGATGCGAATAATTTATCATACGCAAGTGATACATTTAGTGCATTTTACATTGCATCAGCCAATAATACCTGGGGCAACCCTAATGCCGTTTCTGCGCATTACAATGCGGGCACCGCCTATGAATATTTCCGGCAAACTTTCAACCGCAATTCGATCAATGGTTCGGGGGGCAATATTATTTCGGTGATCAATGTTGCCGATGAAAACGGCGAAGACATGGATAACGCCTTTTGGAACGGCATCGCGATGTTTTACGGCAACGGCGACCTTGCTTTTAATCGCCCGCTGGCGCAGGCCCTGGACGTAGCCGGGCACGAAATGTCGCATGGAGTGATTGAAAATACCGCCAACCTTGAGTATCAGGATGAGCCCGGTGCTTTAAATGAATCTTTCGCGGATATTTTTGGAGCTATGATCGACCGTGACGACTGGAAAATCGGGGAAGATGTGGTCAACCCACAGTTTTTCCCTACTGGTGCACTCCGCGACATGCAAAATCCCAACAACGGCGGCAATGCATTTGGTGATCGCGGCTGGCAGCCCGCGCATGTGTCCGAGCAATACCGCGGCAGCCAGGACAATGGCGGCGTTCACATCAACAGTGGCATTCCTAATCGGGCTTATTATTTATTTGCAACCGAAATCGGCAAAGCCAAAGCTGAGCAGATTTTTTATCGAGCACTGGCGAACTACCTGGTACGTTCTTCGCGCTTTATTGATTTACGTATCGCGGTTTTGCAGGCAGCCACTGATTTGCACGGAGCCAATGCTCCCGAGGTAAACGCTGCAGCCGCAGCCTTTGATGCGGTGGGCATTCTCGCCGGTCAGGGCGGCAATTACCAGAATGATCTGAATCAAAATCCTGGTCAGGAATTTATTTTATACGCCAATGGCAATCAAACTACTTTGAATATTGTGACTCCAACTGGTTCGGTGGTAGCGGCTCCTTTGACAAACGTAGGCCCCGCCAGCAAACCCAGCATCACCGATGACGGTAGCGTGGTGGTTTATATTGCCGCTGACCAAACCATGCGCGGCGTTCTGATAAACTGGGATCAGGGCACGGCCGAGTCTATCACCGTAAGCGATCAGCCGATCTGGCGCGGCGTAGCCATCTCAAAAGACGGCACCCGGCTGGCGGCGCTGACCAACGATTATTCCAATTCTATTTATATTTTCGATTTGCTGAGCTCAACCGGTGATTTCCAGGAATTCCGATTATTTAACCCTACCTACACGGAAGGCATTTCCACCGGCGATGTGGCTTATGCAGACGCCCTGGAATGGGACTTCTCCGGCGAATTTGTGATGTACGATGCCCTCAGCGTGATCCGAAGCAATGTGGACAGCCTTACTTACTGGGACATCGGCTTCCTGCGTGCATGGAACAATGCAGCCAGCACTTTCGGCGATGGTTATATTGACAAACTTTTCACTGGTTTACCTGAAAACGTGAGCGTCGGTAACCCTACTTTTGCCAAAAACTCGCCATATATTATAGCATTTGATTATGTGGACTTTTTTAACGAGGAATATATTATTCTGGGTGCTAATGTGGAAACTGGCGAAGTTGGTGGTATTTTTCAAAACTCGGATTTAAGTTTCCCCAACTATTCGGTGCAGGATGACCAATTGATCTTTGATGGTTTTGCCGGGTTTGCCGGCGACCGGGTGGTAGGCGTAGTGGATCTGGCCAACGATAAAATAAATGCCCTCACCGATCCGCCCAGCGCTACGGTGCTGGTGTCAGGCGACTTTTCCGGCGCCCGATGGGGTATCTGGTTTGCCAATGGCGAGCGCGTACTTACTGATAATCAAACAGTTAAAATATTCGACGAAAGTTTGAAAATTTTCCCTAATCCGTTTGAAGAAATAATTTACCTTCGCGGAGAATTACCGGAAAGCGGTTTGGTGCAAATGGAAGTTTTTGACCCGTACGGGCGGCTTCTGCAAAAGCAGCAATTCAGCGCAAGCTCAGGAAATTGGCAAGAATCGCTCTCCTTACGAAACATTCCGGCAGGAACTTACGTAATCAGAGTGAGCGCCGGAACCAGCAGCGCCAGCCGAAAGGTTATAAAACTTAAATAGTTTCAATGTTTTTTGTTTCTGGTTTGAGGTTGAGTTCAGAATTATTCTTGAAAAACTTCAAACCAGAAACCTCAAACAAAATTTAGCAGCATAAATACTCAGGAATTATTTTCAAATGAACATCGCAATTTTATCTCGCGGTCCATATTTGTACTCGACACGCAGCCTATTGCGTGCTGGTACTTCACGTGGACATTACGTTCAAATCGTGGATCATATCAATTGCAATCTTGTCATAGATCGTGATATGCCCGCAGTACATTGCAATGGTACTAGCCTTAGCTACATCGACGCAGTAATCCCACGCATCGGTTCATCGGTAACCTACCTCGGCGCCGCCGTCATCGGGCAGTTTGAAGCTATGGGCGTTTTTACCTCTACACGGTCAGATTCTTTGCTTCAAGCGCGTGATAAACTGCGCAGCATGCAGCGATTGACCAGTTTTGGTGTCGCCTGTCCAAAAACGCTTTTTGTAGGTGAAGGTCAGAATCTCGAAGAACTCATCGAACAAGTCGGTGGATTTCCGGTGGTAATCAAATTGCTGGAAAGTACGCACGGTGTTGGCGTATTGTTGGCAGATAATATGCTGCAAGCAACTTCTATTATAGAAGCCTTCCAAAAAATGGGACAGCGCGTAATCGTACAGGAATTCATTGCTGAAGCGAATGGCGCAGATCTCCGGGTTTTTATGGTCAACGGTGAAGTAGTAGCTGCCATGAGACGCCAGGCCAAAGAAGGCGAATTCCGCTCGAACCTGCATCGCGGAGCCAGCGCAACACCGGTTTTATTGACCGAACAGGAGGAGGAAGTTTCCCGAAAAGTTGCCAGAGTCATGGGTTTGGATGTCGCAGGCATAGACCTGCTGCGCTCTGATCGTGGCCCACTGGTAATGGAAGTCAACGCTTCTCCGGGTTTGGAAGGTATCGAAAATACCACTGGAAAAGATGTAGCTGGCAGTATTATTGAACTTGTGGAAAGCAAGGTAGCAGAGTTACAACTCCAAAGAGTTTAAATATCTAACTAAATACGATTGACGAAGCACGATTTGGGCGTATCTTTACCCCTGAATCGTAATTCGTCATTTTTTTTTATGGCAATAACTCCTCTTAATATCAATGGCACGGTTGTCAAGCCCGGGCATGCAGAAGTTGTCAAAATTCCCGTGGGGCGCTTACCGTCCGGTAATCAAATTCTGATACGGGCGCATGTTTTTCACAGTAGAAAAGCCGGTCCAAAAGTCCTGATCCTAGGTGGCGTACATGGCGATGAGATCAACGGTGTGGAAATCGTACGCAGAGCAGTCACCGAAGAAATTTTCGAAGATATCACCAAGGGCAGCGTTATCGCAATTCCGTTACTAAACGTGTATGGCTTTATCAACTTTTCCCGGGATGTGACCGATGGGAAGGATGTAAACCGCAGTTTTCCGGGCAGTTCCAGTGGTTCGCTGGCCTCCCGCATTGCCAGAACGTTGACGAAAAAAATATTGCCAAATATCGATTTCGGAGTGGACTTTCACACCGGTGGTAAATATTTATACAACTATCCGCAAATCCGCTTTTCCAAAGGCGATAAAAAAAGTCTGGAACTCGCCAAAGCTTTTGGCGCTCCTTATTTGGTAGCGATGCCTCCCATCAGCAAGTCATTGCGCAAATCAGCTCTGGCCGAAGGAAAGCCAATCCTCGTGTATGAGGGTGGTGAAACCCTTCGTTATGATGGCATTTCCATTCAAAAGGCGCTCAACGGTATCCGGCGACTGTTACATACCCAAGGCATGCTTGCAGAAAAACCCGAAGACGAACAAACTCTGCTTTTTCAAAAAGCGACCTGGATGCGGGCGCCCCGAGCCGGCATGTTTCGCTGGCACAAATGCTCCGGTCACCAAATTCAAAAGGGCGAGCCAATTGGCGTAATCAATGATCCCTTTGGTCTGGAAGATTTGACTTTGTACGCACCACGCGCAGGTTACATCATCGGTCATAATAATGCGCCGGTTGTGAATCAAGGAGATGCACTTTTCCATATTGGTTTTTAAACTTTTAGCAAAAAGTTCAGGAGTTCAATGATTCAAAAGTAAGAGGGAAAGTTGAGGATTTTTGATGAACCGTGAACTCCTGAACGTCAATAGGCTAAAGTTAACAAACCCCTTGCTTTGTTTTTGTGTAAGGGTTTCGTCTTTAGAAACATATCACGAATTCTTATTACCCAAAAGCCATGCCAAAAATTTCGTTGCAAGAGATTTCCTTGATTTGACGGCGTGATTCTATAGGAATTTGATAAAATATTTTAATTTCCGGACGGAATACTTTCCCTGATGGCTAATTCAAAACATATTAAGTGGTTGTACGAGCAACTCCCGGAGTGGGCAGACCTAGGCATTGTGAGCAAAGAGCAAGCCCAAAAGCTTCGCGAACATTACGGCGAAATTGACGACCAGCCGGATTACAATCTGGCATTTATCATTATCGGTATCCTGGGGGCTTTGCTGGTGGGCGGCGGCATTATCCTGATCCTGGCTTATAATTGGGACGACTTTTCCAAAACAACCCGCACGGTGCTAAGCTTCGCACCACTCATCGTAGCACAAATTATCTTCGGATTTGCTTATTTCAAACGCCGGGGCTCCATTGCCTGGGCGGAAGGCACATCGAGCTTCCTGATGCTGATGCTGGCGGCGAGCATCGCGCTGGTGAGCCAAACCTACCACATCTGGGGCGAGCCGGAAACCTTCCTCTGGAACTGGCTGGTGCTGAGTATTCCACTGGTTTATTTGCTGAATTCCAGTCTGGTGACGATCATTTACCTTGTGGGCATTGCCAGTTGGACGATGCAGGTCAACGGCTCCGAATCAGTCTGGTACTGGATATTGTTGGCCGCGACCGTGCCGCATCTTGTTTTGAACATGCGCAAACAAACCGAATTCATTCGCCGAAATGTTCTCGGTTGGGCATTGGTTCTTACTTTTATTTTCGGCTGGTTTGGCACCATCGAGACGAGCATCCCGGAATTCAGTTTTTTCGGTACAGCCCTGATGCTCAGCGTATTCTACTTACTTGGCGCAACAGTAAAAATCGGCGGCAAAATTTTTATCACCCGACCGTTTCAGGCTTTTGCCATCGCAGGTAGCTTTATTTTTTTATTATTTCTGACTTACGAACCTGATTTCCAAGCATTTGACGCACAACAACTGATCAACGGCAATTTCTATCTGCCCTGGGCCGGGCACATTAATTTTACAATATTAATATTATTTATCATTGGCTATTTATTCCTGATGAGTCGCCAGATTTTAAAACAATCCTGGGCAGAGCGTTTTGCTACATTCCTGCCGGTCTTTACATTATTAATTCTTATTATAAGCCGCCAGAGCAGTGATTTTATGGCAATGGTACTGGCCAATATTTACTTATTGGTCTGGGGAATATTATATCTGGTGGAGGGTATTCAGAAACGCCATATGGGACAGATCAATCTGGGCATGTTGTTTATTCTGGTGCTTGCCACGGCACGGTTTTTCGACACAGAATGGGATTTCATTGTAAAAGGAATAGCATTTATTGTATTGGGGGTGGGTTTCTTAGTCGCAAACTGGCTACTGTCAAAACGTATAAAATTAAAATCTTCTTAACGCTCCAGATCGTTTGTCCGAATTTCTTTATTTTAGTGCACTTTCTTCAAAATCAGACTTTTGCCTTAATCATAAAACACCTAAAATATGGCTAATCTGAAACTTTCAATAAATGGTAAGTCGCACACCGTAGAAGCAGATGAACTTGGGTGAACCCGGTTTAACCCCGATCGCAGACAACGCTATTTTTGCCGCTACGAGCGTGCGCATTCGCGAATTGCCTTTCCGCAAAGCCGAGCCGAAACCGAAAGATAATTTATTAGATTAAAAGTTATGGTTATTGATTTGATCCATCCGGGGTTCTTCGAAGTCCCGGATTTTTTTATTTACTGATGTATAATTTTTTTACAAAATATTACTCCAACTTGCGATTTTTTACATCCATATTTACGATAATGGCCATTGCCATAAAGAAGAAAGGACCGATCTTGTCGGTTTCCAGCAGGTCATTAATTAATTGTAATGCCGATATAATGATAATCATAAGCAGCGCGATCATGACGATTTGCTTATGCCGCGGGTTGACAATCCGATGATAAAGCCGCTCGCCATATAATAAAATAAAAAAAAGAAGCGCCAGATATATCATAAGTCCAGCGTAGCCCTGTTCCACCAGCACCATCAGATAATAGCTGTGAATGCCCGACCGCTCAGGGTTGTCACTTACGTAAGTTTCAAAACTACGCACGGTATAAGGCCAGTAAAAATTGTAAAAATTGCCCGGCCCAAAACCAAACACCGGTTTTTCTTTGCTCATGTAACCCGCCGCCACCCAGCGGTACACCCGCTCCATGGTGGAAATATCTTCCAGTTGGTATGTAGCTTCCAGCAAATTGCCAAATTCGGTGTGTGTAATGGTTTGTTCGTAGTTGGGTGCAAAATCCAGATATTTATTATTTACGGCTAAATAACTCACTAATATTATTATTACAACAACACTGGCGCCCAGCGCCCATTTCATTAATTTAAGACGTATAATAAAATAAGCTCCAATTGCAATAAAAATCGCTGCATACGCTGCACGCGTGTAAGATAATTGAATGGCTATCAGAAAAATCATTAAAGTCCCAGCTAAAAACAGCCAGATCAAACTATACGGTTTGTACCATTGCCGCATAAACCATAGAAACGGTACAAATGTCGCCATGATCGCTGCATAAGCCACGTGATTGCGGTAAAAAGGATGCAGTACCTGATACACCGATTCAAAAGTGAAGCCCAAGGTAGCATGCTTGGCGACAATAATCAGGATAGTGAAAAGTAAAGGAATGAGAATATACCAGAACATTCGCCGGATATCGTTGCTGTTTTTCAGGAGCATACCTGCAAGAAAATAAAAGGTTACCACATACCAGAGCTTGGCCAGCAGGTATTTAAAGGAAATAAAAAATGAACTCGATGTAATAGTTGCCACTAAAATCCATCCAATATGCAAAAACAATAGCGTAGTAATCGGATGTCGGAAAAATCCGGTTTCCATGCGCTCACTATGGCGGAAAACATAGATTAGATAGACGCCCATCAACCCGACGATCAGCGGCTCTGTGGGCAAATCGGTGCCAAATCCATTGGGCAGGCTGACTTCTGTGGATAGTGGAATAAACGCCAGCAGCACAAAAAATAGCTTACGAAAATCAACCATGGTAAAATAAGCGACCAAAACCAGCGCCGGGAAAGCCGCCAGGTAATAAAAATCGGCAAGAATAGCCGCAAAAATACTTAGCAGCGTCATTGCACTGAAGCCATAAAACAGCCACTTATTCGACCCTGATATTTGCAAGCCTGCGTTCTGCATAGGGCAAAAGTAGGGAAAAGTTGGGTTTCGGAGATTGATTTTTGGATACGTGATATTGGGGCGCAATAAATTAGCAAAAAGTCACAAGCCTTGTTTTTTGCCTATTTTGTGCAAAATGCGCTATTTTACTCGAAAAATATCCTGAAATGCAGTGTCTCATAAGTAATGAACTGGCTAAACCTGAATTTTTTATTCAAAATCTGATCGTAATGAAAAAAATCACTTTCCAATCTATTTCGGTAGCTGTTTTGATGCTTGCCATTCTACCGGCATTTGCACAAAAAAACAAAGCCGACAGTGCTAAAAAAGAAGAAAAGAAAGAGCAGCATTATCTGGATAAAGTCTCACTCTCGGGGCTGAAGTTTCGCTCGGTGGGTCCGGCGCTCACATCCGGGCGTATCGCCGATATTGCGGTACACCCTGGGAATAGTAGCGTTTACTATGTCGCTTCCGCTTCGGGCGGCGTCTGGAAAACCGAGAACAACGGCACTACCTTTGAGCCCATTTTTGACGCACAAGGCTCTTATTCAATTGGTTGTGTCACGATTGATCCGAATAATCCCAGCATCGTGTGGGTCGGTACCGGTGAAAATAATAACCAGCGTTCGGTTGCCTACGGCGATGGTGTTTACAAATCGGAAGACGGCGGCAAATCCTGGAAAAATATGGGTTTGAAAAGCTCCGAGCACATCGGCAAAATCGTGGTTGATCCGCGCAATTCGGATGTGGTTTTTGTGGCAGCGTACGGCCCGCTCTGGTCGGCTGGCGGTGAGCGCGGGGTGTATAAAACAACCGACGGTGGCAAGACCTGGGAGGCAGTGCTCACGATCGACGAGCATACCGGTGTAAATGACATCATCCTTGATCCCAGAAATCCTGATGTTATGTACGCTGCGGCGCATCAGCGGCGGCGGCACGTGTTCACTTATGTAGGCGGCGGCCCGGAGAGCGGTGTTTACAAATCGACTGATGGCGGTAAATCCTGGGAGAAAGCAAATCGCGGGCTACCTGCCGGCAAAATGGGACGCGTTGGCTTGGCAATGGCGCCTTCCAATTCTGATATTTTATATGCCATTGTAGAAGCGGAAGGCAACAGTGGCGGCTTTTTTGTGTCGAATGATCGCGCGGCAAGCTGGGAAAAACGCAGTAGTCATAATACTAGCGGTAATTACTATTCTGAAATCGTCGTTGATCCGGTCAATCCCGATATGATCGTGTCCATGGATGTGTTCAATCAGTTTTCCAAAGACGGCGGCAGAACCTGGAGCCGCTGGAGCGAGGAATTCAAGCACTGGGACAACCATTGCCTCTGGATCGATCCGAACAACACCAATCATTATATTGCGGGCTGTGACGGTGGTTTGTACGAAAGTTTTGATGCGGCTCAAACCTGGAATTTTAAAGAGAACCTCCCGGTAACTCAGTTTTATAAAGTTGCAGTTGATAATTCCGAGCCATTTTATTATATCTACGGCGGTACGCAGGATAATTACAGCCTGGGCGGTCCGTCGCGCACCATTTCCAGCCACGGCATCCTGAATGCCGATTGGTTTGTGACGCAGGGTGGCGATGGTTTTGAATCGCAGATTGATCCGAATAATCCGAACATCGTCTATGCGCAATCGCAGCATGGTAATCTGGTTCGCTTCGACCGAGCCAGCGGCGAATCGATTGACATTCAGCCACAACCGGGCAAAGGCGAGGATAATTTCCGCTGGAACTGGGACGCGCCGCTCTCCATCTCTGCGCATCATCCGACCCGGATTTATTTTGCTGCCAATAAATTGTTCAAAAGCGACGACCGCGGCGATACCTGGCAAACCATCAGCCCGGATTTGACACGCCAGATCGACAGGAATACCTTGCCGGTCATGGGACGCATTCAAAGCATTGATGCGGTGGCCAAGAATAGTTCTACCTCTGAATATGGCAATATCGTGGCTTTTGCGGAAAGCCCGCTCAAGGAAAATCTGCTCTATGTGGGTACCGACGATGGCTTGATCCAGGTTACGGAAGACGGCGGCAAATCCTGGCGCAAACTGGAATCCGAGAAAATTACCGGCGTACCCGAGCGTTGTTATGTCAATTATTTACTGGCTTCACAACATGATGAAAATGTGGTATATGTAGCCTTCAACAACCACAAGGACGGCAATTTCAAACCTTACGTGTACAAAAGCACCGACAAGGGGCGCACCTGGACGAGCATCACATCCAATCTGCCCGAACGCGGCTCTGCCTATAGCCTCGCCGAAGATCATGTGGACAAGGATTTGCTCTTCGTGGGTACTGAATTCAGCTGTTTTGTGACAGTCGATGGCGGCAAATACTGGAAAAAACTCAGCGCCGGACTTCCGACCATCGCCGTACGCGACATGGCCATTCAAAAACGCGAAAATGATCTGGTGCTGGGCACTTTCGGTCGCGGATTTTATGTGCTGGATGATTATTCGCCTTTGCGGCAAATGAAGCAAGAGCAACTCCAGGCGGCGGCGCAGATTTTCCCGGTAAAGGATGGCTTATTGTATCTGGAATCCACACTGCTAGGCACTTTGGGTGGTAAAAAAGGTTTCCAGGGACACACCATGTATGCTGCTGAAAATCCAGAGATTGGCGTTACATTCACTTATTTTGTAAAAGAAGGTGTAAAAACGCTGAAGCAAAAACGCCAGGAAGATGAACAGGCAAAGATCAAAAAAGGCGAAGCCATTCGCTACCCGACCTACGAAGAATTGAAAGCCGAAGAGGATGAGGAAGCCCCATATTTGTTATTTATTGTTCGCGACATGTCGGGCAATATCGTGCGCAAACTCAAGAGTGGCGTGCGTACTGGCGTCAATCGCATCGTGTGGGACGGCCGCACACCTTCAATGACGCCTGTAGGTAGCGGCAGATTCGGCGGTGGCGGTTCGGGGATCATGGTAATGCCGGGCGATTATACCGTTGCGCTTTCGCAAAGTGTAAATGGAGAAATCAAGGAACTGGTAGCGCCGATTCAATTCAAGATCAATTCTTTAGGTGGCGTTACGCTGCCAGCGCCTGATCGCAAAGCTTTGGTCGAATTTCAGAAAGAAGCTCAGGAATTGCAGCGCGTGATGATGGGCGCCAGCAGTATGCTGAATGATATCAATACTCGGGTTCGAGCCATGCGCACCGCGCTGGAGGCAGTCGCATTACCGCCTACCGAGCTGACATCCGATTTAAAACAAGTAGAAGCAAAACTGGAAAAAATAAACCTGGCCATGTCCGGTGATCGCCTCGCTTCCCGCGTGGATGCGCCGACTCAGCCTGGCATCAGCAGCCGCTTGAGAACGGTTTTTGGGGTAGCGGGCTCTACTTCTGCACCGACGCAGACACAACGGGACGCACTGAAAATCGCCAGCGAAGAATTCAAGCCTGTTTTGGCTGAAATTCGCAGCCTGATGGAAAACGATATTAAAAACCTGGAACGCAAACTCGAAGCCGCCGGAGCGCCTTACACACCGGGCAGAATGGTGGAATTGGGCAAGCAGTAAAACCAACCTAAAGTTCAAGGTTTAAGGTTCAAGGTTTAAGGTTTAAGGTTCGAGGTTTAAGGTTCGAGGTTTAAAAGTTCAAAGCGTCATTCCTGGAAGAAAAGAGTGGCGCTTTTTTATTTAATATTATCATGTAATAAGCAGTCGGACAGTTTTACAGTCGATTGTCGAAAGTTTAATTAACGTGACAATCAACTCCTTATAAAATATTTTATTTGAACTTAAAATTGTCTCTCTACTTATTTTGTCTGCCCATTCCTTTCCTCCATCGAAAAAGCTGTGTCATTTAATAAAAGTGATGTTTTTTAGCACACAATTTATCAACAAGCAAAACATTACCCGGATCATGTTGAAAAAACTTCGCTTTTCGTTTGCACAAGCCCTGGACAGCATCCGCTCCAATTTCTTTCATACCTTTCTGTCCATTCTGGGCATCGTGATCGGGGTGGCGGCGCTGGTCGCCATTTTGTCGCTGATTGATGGGATGGAAAAATATGCCACGGAGGAAATCAGCAGAACCACCGATTTAAAAAACATCATGATTCGCACTGAAACGTATAAAAAAGTAAATAATGTGCGTATCAAAAAGGATCATTTTGCGTACCTGAATTATGATGCACTAAATGAAATGCAAGCTACACTGAATAATAAAGCAACTGCATTTTTGCTTACGCGGGAGGCAAGCGAACTCGGCATGGAAGGCAAAACCGAAGCGCTCGGCGCCATGGTAAGCGGCATTGCCCCAACACTCCCGGAAAGTGAAGAATTATCGACAGGGCGGGAGTTCTTACCAGAAGATTTTTCCCAAAAAGCGAATGTAGCCATCATTGATTATGGCTTGGCCAAGCAAATCAATGGCGAAAAAAATCATGAGCAATTACTAAATAAAACCATTCACTATAATAATAAAAATTTTACAATTATTGGCGTGTTAAAAGAAGGCAGATCCCCTACCCCCACTTTATTTATTCCAATCATACATATTCCCGACAGTGTACTGCAACAGTCGCCGCCCCTGTGCCTCGTAGATGCGAAATCCGTGGAGGACGTGCCCGCGCTCAAAACCCAACTGGAGAGCTGGTTTGCCGAGCGCTACCCCACCGGCAAGGATGATTTTGAAGTGATTACCAATGAATTCCGGGTAGATCAGGTGGCTAAGGGCTTCTTGCTTTTCCGCATTGTCATGGGGATGATCGTCGGGATTTCGGTGTTGGTCGGCGGCATTGGGGTGATGAACGTATTGCTCATTTCGGTGACCGAACGAACGCCGGAGATCGGCTTGCGCAAAGCCATGGGCGCCAATCGCCGCGATATCATGCAGTTATTTTTATCAGAATCCATTACTATTTCCCTGTTCGGAAGCTTGCTGGGCCTGGTTTTTGGCATACTGGGCACCATGCTGATGGTCGCGATTATCAAAGCCATCGTGGAAACGCCTTTTCAGGCGGCTTACACCTGGAATACTTTAATGATTATTATCGTGATTGCCATTCTAATTGGCGTGATATTCGGCACTTATCCGGCGATGAAAGCCGCGCGACTCGACCCGGTGGAAGCAATCCGGCGGGAATAGGAAAACCATTTTTGTAATAAAATCCGCCGAAGCATTTACATTTTAAAGCAGCTACTAAATAATCATCATGAAAACCTATGCACTAGAAGTAAAATTTACCAACAACGGTAATGAAAATAGATTATACCCCGTTATATTGCAGGATGATCATAATATGATTCTGGTTGATTGTGGCTACGCAGGTTTTATGCCATTGATTGAAGCAGCAATGAATGCGCACGGATTGTCTTTACAAAAACTTACCGGAATTATTATTACACATCATGATATTGATCATATCGGTGGGCTTCATGAAATAAAGGAAAAATATCCTGATATAAAAATTTATGCCCCCGAAGCGGAAGAACCGTATATCAGCGGAAAGGCGAAATCTTTACGCCTGATTCAGGCAGAAAACACTCATGCTTTACTCCCTGAAAATCAACAACCTGCGGCATTTCAGTTTCAGGAATTTTTAAAAACCGTTCGCCCGGTGGAAGTCGATGTTACTTTTTCGGAAGGGAACTTACCTTTTCTGGATGGCGTCGAGATCATTCATACGCCCGGACACATGCCGGGACATATTTCACTTTATTTAAACCATGATAAAACTTTAATTTCAGCCGATGCATTGGTGTATGAAAACGGCGAGCTGGAAATCGCCAATCCTCAGTACTGCCTGGATCTGCCTCAGGCGGTCGCATCTGTAAAAAAACTCCTTCAATACGATGTAAATAAAATCATTTGTTATCATGGCGGGCTGGTCAAGCATGATATTCAAAGTAAATTAACTACATTATTAGCAAAATATCTTTAACCAGCCCATTGGATAAGCGTTAATATTCAGCTCAAAACCAATTCTTCATTTTTTTAATTTTTTTTCCGCGCTTCAAAAACAAAAAAACACTTGGAACGTAGAAGCTCTTAGCTTTACTTTGCATCTGAATTTCATCCAAAAATCCGAAATATCTCTCATTATGAAGAAGAGCTTGTTCCTTCTGTTTGCACTGTTCTCTGGCAACTTAATTTTTGCACAAAATCCTTATTTCCAACAGGAAGTGCATTATAAAATAAATGTAAGTCTCAATGACCAACAGCACGTGCTCGACGGTACGATCGAGATGGAATACATCAACAACTCGCCTGATAACCTGGACTTTATATATATCCATTTGTGGGCAAACGCTTTCCAAAACCGCAACACGGCTTTCGCGCGGCAAAAGCTGCGCACCGGCGACACCGATTTTTATTTTGCTAAAAAAGAAGATCTGGGCGGTTACTCAGGATTGAATTTTACGGTGAACGGTCAGCCTGCCACCCTCGAATTACAAAAGGACAATCCCGACATCGCCATACTGCGCCTGCCGCAGCCCTTGCAATCGGGTGAAAAAATTACCATCGCTACGCCTTTTAAACTGGACATTCCGGCGTCTTTTTCACGCCTGGGGCACGTGGGCGAATCCTATCAGCTGACGCAGTGGTACCCCAAACCGGCGGTGTATGACCGCGAAGGCTGGCACCCGATGCCTTACCTCGACATGGGCGAATTTTATTCAGAATTTGGCTCATATGATGTCACTATTACATTGCCGGAAAATTATGTAGTGGGCGCTACAGGCCTGCTGCAAACCGAGAGCGAGCAGCAGTTTTTGCAGCAAAAAGTAATAGAAACTGACGCTTTTTTTAAAACATTATCATCTAATCATACGAATTATGATACAGCTCAAAGCGATTTTCCACCCTCCAGCAATAACATGAAAACCATTCGCTACACCGCGGAAAACGTGCACGATTTTGCCTGGTTTGCCGACAAGCGTTTTTATGTGCAAAAAGGTGAAGTGGCGCTTGCTTCCGGGCGTACGGTGGATACCTGGGTGATGTTCACCGATTTTGAACGAAATCTTTGGAAAGACGCCATTCAGTATGTCAATCGCTCAGTGGAATTTTATTCAGAACTGGTCGGCGAATACCCTTACCCGCATGCTACGGCGGTACAGAGCGCGCTGAGCGCGGGCGGCGGCATGGAATATCCGATGATCACGGTGATTGGTCCGGCGGGCAGTCCCAAGAGTCTTGATATTGTTATTACACATGAAGTGGGACACAATTGGTTCTACGGAATCCTTGCCAGCAATGAGCGCGACCACCCCTGGATGGACGAGGGTATTAACTCTTATTATGAAAAACGTTACACAGATAAATATTATAAAAGTGATGCATATGATGAGATCCTGCCGGAATTTATCAGAGGCGGCTCCGACATGAGTCTGACCGAACTCGCCTATCTCTGGCAGGCGCGCCGCAACCTGGATCAGGCGCCAGATACGCATTCGGATGAATTTACCGAGATTAATTATTTCCTGGGGGCATATGAAAAACCGGCGGTGGCGCTTAATTATTTAGAAAAGTACATCGGCGAAATTACATTTGACGCTGCCATGCAGGAATATTATGAGCAATGGAAATTCAAACACCCGCAACCCGAGGATTTCCGGGCGGTTTTGGAGAATCGGACCGGCGCGAATTTAAACTGGTTGTTTGACGGATTATTATATTCCAATCATAAAATGGATTATACCATTGAAGGATTGCGCCAGGGTGAAGTCCATTACAGGGTTTTAATAAAAAATAAAGGACAGGTAGCCGGTCCGTTTACTTTGGACGCTATTGTGGACGGAAATGTAGAATACAGTAAGTGGTACGAGGGTTTTACCGGTGAAAAAGTAGTGGAATTTTCCTACGATGGGTTTGAAGAAATTACATTAGACAGCCGCCGTATTACATTGGATATAAATAGGAAAAATAATCATATCAAGGCGTCGGGCAATACCTCCGAGCCTCTGCAAATCCGCTTCCTGCCTGCCCCGGAGAATGACAAGCGCACCCAGCTTTTCTGGTCGCCGGCTATGGGCTGGAATAATTATGATAAATATATGCTGGGGCTGGCTTTTTATAATAACACGGTGCCGCCCAAGCAATTTGATTTTACCATTATCCCGATGTATTCTTTTGCCTCAAAAAATATCGTGGGATTGGGGGAAGTGCAGTACACGTTCTACCCGAAAACAAAGGCGATCCGGGCGATTACGCTGGGCGTGGGCGGCAGAACATTTAATTATGATCGTAATTTTACAGATAATTATGATTTAAAATATGCGCGAATTGTGCCATCGCTGGAGATCGAGCTGGGCAAAAAACCAGCGAGTAATTTCTACCAAACCTTGCAATGGCGAACCATCTGGCTCAATCAGGAGTTCCCGCAGTTCAGCCCGACCTTCGGTAATTACCAGGGAAATGCCTGGTCCGATTCTTACATCCATGAGTTGAGTTATTTAGCAGAAAGCCGCCGCGCATTAAATCCATATAGCATTTATTTAGCACTGGAACAGCAATCTTACACCGACGTGTTTGACCGGGATCAAAACTACCTGAAAGCTTCGCTGGAAATTAAGCACACCTTCCATTACGCCCCGAAAAAAGGCTTTGATTTCCGGGTATTTGCGGGTGGTTTTATCACCAATTCCCGGCGCGATGGGGGCGCGATTTTCCCGGGTGCGTTCAACCTGATCTCGCAAGGATATAATGATTACCGTTTCGATGATTTTTACTTCGGTAGAAGCGAGGATGACGGCATCTGGTCGCAACAGGTTACCATCCGCGATGGGGGCTTCAAAAATGCCGTCGGCACTGGATTTAGTCTGGGACGAAGTAATAATTTTATCGTTGCACTAAATATGAAAGCCGATCTGCCGAATGGTTTGCCGTTTAATTTGCCGCTCAAGCCTTATTTTGATATCGGTTATTATGATAATGCCATGCCCACCGGCGCAGGCGAAACCTTTGAGGATCAATTACTTTGGAGTGGCGGGATTACATTGGAATTCGTAAAAGACGTATTTGCTATTTACTTCCCATTAATAAATAGTAAAAATATTGATGATCGCTACGCCGAGCGCGGCAGCTATTGGAATCGCATCGCCTTTACGCTGGATTTGCGCAAGCTGAACCCGAAGGAATTACTGAAAAGAGTGGAGTTTTAAAAGCCTGAAAGTGAGCAGTTTGCAGTAGGTAGTTTGAAATCAGATCGCTGCTTGCTGCAAACCGCCAACTGATTGCTAAAACAACTTCCCTTGCCCGTTTTACTTCTATACATTTACCCTTTAATTACACCTTTCAAAATGCTTTTAAATTCATCCAAATTTACGACGGGGATTATAGGAAATTCAATTCGTTTTAAAATATTAAAATCTTTATCATTGGTTACTAAATAATCTCCATTCGCCGCAAAAGCGCAATCTGCAAATTTATCATCATCTGGATCTGATGAAATTAATTTTAACTGGTAGTAAATAATCGTTTGATGCACATTGGATAGCTCCAGCAAAGTACGCAGCACTGCTTTAGCGACGTTGGGATGCCAGTGTACACTAATTTTTTCTTCATACTCGGTGAGAATATCATTGGTAATGTACAAATCAAACTCACCATCCAAAAGAGCTTTGTAAAGCCAGTGATGCTTTGATTTATCAGAAATAGAAACGAGCAATACATTTGTATTGAGCACTATTTTCATGATAATTCATTGAGCCATTTGTCCATGTCAGCATCCGTAAGCCCTTTTTCATCCCAAACCCGGTTGGCTAATTCGATAGATTTTTTAGCATAGAATTTCGCCAACAGCGCTTTCAGTTCCTGCAAATCTTCTTCCGATAAATCAGTAGAAAAGATTTTTAGAAGTTCCAATTGCACATTCGATAACGGAAATAAGGATTGTGTCATGGTTATTGATTTTGTGCTACTTTTATAAGCTAACAGTTTTTAGCGCAATGAAGGTTCCTTAACCACTTATCAAAACAACTTCCCTTGCCCGTTTTTCTCGATATCAAATTCCACGCTGTCGCCAGCTTTCAGCTTATCCGGCGCTTCCTTGGCTTTGGATGGCTCTTCGGCTAATTCCTTGATGGAGCTGAGTTTCTGATCACTTAGCTTGTTGCCGATTGCTTTCCAACCCTTTACATCCATGAATTCTGCGAGGTTGACTTCGCCGTCCATTTTGTTGTTTTTTACCTTCACGCTGTAGCGCACGCGCGGTTCGGCTTTGGTAGATGCGAAGAGCAGTTTGCTGTCCTTGTGTTCCGAAAGAAAAGAATAACGCTGCCCCATCGAAGTGGTTTCCACTACAAAGCGCTTCACCATCGTCCAGCCGCGCTCGCCCTCATAGTGCACCGCGTTGATGACCGTTTCCGGGTCGAATTTTTCCAGACTAATGAGTTCGTTGATATCAAAACGCTTGAGGGCATCGGGTTCCAGCACTTCGTAGCTACCATCTTTGTAAAGTGCCAGGAGATAATCGCCAGTGTCGAAATCGCCCAGCAGGCGGCCGCGTTCATCGTTATTGAGTTTACCGGTGATCTCGTCAAACCACCATTGTTGCGCGCCGATCGTGGATTTGCCCGCCTCTTTCATAGTGATTTTTTTCACCGGATATTTAGTCAGAATATTACCCTGCGAGCCTCGTCCCTTGATTTCCAGCTCGGCAAAATCGAAGTCGAAATTTTTGATCTTGGCACGGCTGTTCGGCGAAAGTTGTACATTGATCACCTCGGCTTCACCATTCGGATTAGCACTGAAATACAGCACTTTGGAAAGTTCGTTGCCCATGGTCAGATCGTACTCGCGGTCGCGGGTAATGGCGGTCACGTTGAATCGTTTGATCATCGAGCGCCCGGTTTTGCTGTCCACATACACCATATTATAAGTGGTGCGATCGTCGCCTTTTTTCCAAACCGCCACGTGGATAATATCCTTACCCACAAAGACTTTATCGCCGATTTTTGATACCTGGAACTTGCCGTCGCGCCGGAAAACGATAATGTCATCAATATCGGAGCAATCACACACGAATTCTTCCTTTTTCAAGCCGGTACCGATAAAACCTTCCTTGCGATCCACATAGAGTTTGGCGTTGTTCGCCACCACCTCTGTTGCCTGAATCGTGTCGAAAGTAGCCAAAATAGTCTTGCGTTCGCGTCCTTTGCCGTATTTCTTAAGCAAGTTTTCAAAATAAGCAATTGCATAATCTGTAAGATGCTCTAAATCATGGCGCACTTGCTCCAATTCTTTTTCCAACTCGGCGATCTGCTCGTTGGCTTTGAAAGAATTGTATTTGGAAATCCGCTTGATCTTGATTTCGGTCAACCGCACAAAATCCTCCTGTGTCAAATCCCGAAATAATTTCAAACGCTTGTCGTCTTTTTTGGGTTTATCGCTCGGCGTGACAACATATTTGCGTAAGCCCTTGTCAATGGCTTCGATCACCGCATCCCAGGTTTCGCACTCTTCGATGTCGCGGTAAATGCGCTTTTCGATGAAGATTTTTTCCAGACTCGCGAAGAGCCATTTTTCCATTAGCTCGTGCTGCTTGATCTCTAGCTCGCTGCGCAGCAGGTCTTTGGTGCTTTGGGTACAAATTTCCAGGATTTCCTCGACCGTTAGAAAATGCGGCTTATTGTCAATAATCACGCAGGCATTCGGCGAAATCGAAGATTCACAATCGGTAAAAGCATAAAGCGCATCCATCGTCACTTCAGGCGAGGTGCCGGGCGCGATTTCTATAGCAATTTCAACATCTTTAGCGGTGTTGTCCGTTACTTTTTTGATCTTGATCTTGCCCTTGTCGTTGGCTTTGATAATGCTGTCAATAAGCGAAGTCGTAGTCGTACCGTAAGGAATTTCCTTGATAGCCAGCGTGGATTTGTCCACAATCTCGATTTTGGCGCGCACTTTCACGCGACCGCCGCGTTTACCACCCTGATAATCACTGATATCGATCGAGCCGCCCGTCTGAAAATCAGGATAGATCGTGACTTTTTTACCTTTTAAAATCTGGATGGAAGCTTTAATAAGCTCAATAAAATTATGCGGCAGAATTTTGGTAGAAAGCCCCACCGCAATGCCTTCCGCGCCCTGCGCCAGTAGCAGCGGGAACTTCATCGGCAGATTGATCGGCTCTCTTTTACGACCATCATAGGTGAGTTGCCATTCGGTGGTTTGAGGGTTGAATGCAACTTCCAGGGCAAATTTCGTCAAACGTCCTTCGATATAACGCGCTGCCGCTGCACTATCGCCGGTGCGCACATCGCCCCAGTTCCCCTGACAGTCAATAAGCAAGTCCTTTTGACCTAGATTCACCAGCGCATCGCCGATGGCGGCGTCGCCGTGCGGGTGGTACTGCATCGTTTGCCCAATCACGTTGGCGATCTTGTGGTAGCGCCCGTCGTCCATCTCCTTCATCGCATGCAGGATGCGGCGCTGCACGGGTTTTAGTCCATCATAGACCGAGGGCACCGCGCGCTCCAGAATCACGTAGGAGGCATAATCCAGGAAATAATCCTGATACATCCCGTTGAGCGTGATGATGTTATCTTCGCCGTTGCCGTTGCTGTTCAATTGTATTTTTTTCTCTTTACTCATTGCTTACCGTGTTTCATCGTTTTGGTTTCAGGGATTCACCCGTAAAGATGAAAAGATTTTTGCACGAAAATACGAAAATAGATTTTAAAACAAAAAGTTTATTTTTTAGTGGGATTCAATTTTTTCCCTGTAATCTTAAAATTTAACAGCCAATACTTATCAACTTTTTTACACCAACTGGCAGCATTTCCAAAACGTCAAGCGTTTTACAAATGAAAGAGATTCGCATGGGCAGGTTGGAAAATTGGCGCATAAAAGTTACCTTTGATAAAAGGTCTTAGCACATGGATATTGCCTTGCACCTGCAACACTATGAAGAGAGGGATCTGATCAAAGCCTGCATCCGGAAGGAACGGTGGGCGCAGCGAGTGTTGTACGAAGAGTACTATAGCAAAATGATGGGTGTGTGCCTCCGCTATGCCAATAATGACGACGATGCCATGGATATTTTGCACGAAGGCTTTATTAAGGTCTTCAACAATATCGCTAAATATCAACCTGGCACTTCGCTCCCTTCTTGGATACGGCGTATTATGGTGAATACCGCCATCGATTTTTATCGAAAAAATATTCGCCGCCGTACCGAAGATATTGAGCAAGCCTACGACCTCAGTTCACAAGATGCTGACGCGATCAGTCAGTGCAACGAGCAAGAGATTCTGGAGGCGGTACAGCAACTATCACCAGCTTATAGAACGGTTTTTAACCTGTATGTAATTGAAGGTTATTCGCACAAGGAAATCGCGGATGCTTTAGACATTACCGAAAGTACCTCGCGATCCAATTTGGTAAAGGCAAGATTAAAACTGAAAGAAATACTGACGTCGAGACTCTACGGATATGAAGAAGAGTGACCTGTTTGATCGGATTATTAAAGACAAGCTCAGCCAACTTCCGGTGGAGTTTGATCCTAATTCCTGGGATCAATTCTCACAAAAGCTGGATGCCCAAGAGGCCGGCACGCCCTCGGCAGATGATCGCCGGGTGGACGAAGTTGTGTTTGAAAAGCTCCATACGCTGGAAGCCGGCAACCGCGCTTCAAGATGGGATTTGCTTGCCGCAAAACTCGATCAGGATGTCACCTCCCGCCGTCAGGTCATGCGCACCCGAATCATGGAAGTAACGCTGGTTCTTCTGATTATTCTTACTTTTGTTCAATATTTCGGACAACAAACGCCAGCAAGGCTTCTGGGCTTTGGTAAAAGCCTGATTACCAATGAAAAACACGCCGGTTCAAATACTTCAATTGTAGAAAACACCGCCTCCAATCAACAGATAACGCCTGATCAAAATTCGGGTTTGAAGATAAGAGATGCTGTTGCAGTTGATCTTTCAAAGACAACTAATACCCGGAATTTTGCACCAACACAGATTACAACCACCAAGAAATACAAGGTCGGCCCTTCTTTGCCGGTTGCGACCGCAAAACCTAAAAAATCTTCTGACAAGCCCACAACAATCAGTAATCCTGTGCAGGAACAACCCGCGGCAGATATGCCCGTGCCAGCTGAACGTGAGGAACTAATGGCTGCTCTGGAACGCATTCTGCTGGAAGAACTTTCCACCGATGAGAAAGAGGATTATCCCAAGCTTATTGTGCCTGTTAATCCTAAGGGACAGCTCTCCGTGAGTATGTTCGGCAGTATGGATTATAACCGCATTATCACGCCTTCGGCTTTAAACGAAGCGGGTGAAGTGATTGATGGAGCTTTTGAGCGTTATGAATTGGGCTACAGCGGAGGTCTGATGTTGAGTTGGGAAAAAGGTCGCTGGGAAATCGGAACCGGTGCTATTTATTCGGCGAAGCAATATGAACCGCGTCCGCTGGTTTATCTGGGTGGTAGTTTTGCGGATGGTTATTATGGCGAGAGTTTCAAACTGGTGGAGTTGAATATGCTCCAATTACCGGTGCAAATGCGTTATAACTTCCTGAAAAAGAACAAGTGGCGTGCTTTTGCAACCGCCGGTTTGTCGCTTCACACAGCATTGCAGGCAAATTATTATCTGGAAGAAGAAGAAGAATTACTGAGACCTCAGCCTCAACCCCGGCCTACTCCGGGTGGCAACTTCCCCACTCCTGCGGATGAAAAGAAAAAGATTTTGTCCAAAGGACTGCTGGAAGGCGGCTCCATCTGGGAAAACGGCTATATCACCGGAAACCTCGGCATCGGGCTGGAATACTTTATTACCGAACGTATCGGCATTTTCACGCAGCCAACATACCAGCAATCGCTGGACTACTTCACCAAAGGCTTTGGTCCTGACCAGGATCGGATCAATACCTTCTCCATCTTTACAGGCTTGCGGGTGAAGTTGTAGCATTTGCTATTAAAATAGCCGCCAATTTATCATTATTTAGTAAATGATTGGAAGGCAGATTATAATAACTCGCATCGGGCAGGTTTTCCATAAACCGCTGGATGGCTTGCTGATTCAGCATTTTATCCCGCTCACCTAGAATTGCTACCACCTTTATTAAATGTTTCCTGACTAAATGTTTTACACGCCAGTTATTTACAAAAAAATTATTTAATGATAACCATGTGCCCAGCAGCCGGTCTCTTGTCGCCGGAGTGGCAAGATTTCTTTGCAAAAATTTCTCTACATAGAGTGGCATAATGCCCCACTTCCTCAGCCGCGCCGCAAAACGCAGCAACCAATCAGATTTTTCCAATTGTTTTTTTACAAAAGGACGTAAAAACCCAGGAACGAGATAACCCGTCCAGAGCCAGCGTGTACGGATACCATCTGGCGAAAGTAGATAAAGCGTTTCTACCTGGTTTCCAATTTGTTCTATTAATTTCATTGCAATCCTGGCGCCAAAACTATGCCCCAGCAGTGAACAATGATTGGCGTTTTCTTTTTTTAAAATAAGTTCAAAAATGGCGGTGATATCTTTTAGTTGGTAAGAAGCTTTTTCCCACTTGCTTTGCCCATGAAAAGGGAGGTCGATCGCATAAATAGTGAAGGTTTCATTCAAAGCAGGAGCAAGTTTTTCAAACATAGCTGCTTCTGCGCCATAACCATGCACAGCGATCAGCAGACGGCTTCCGCGACCCCATTTCCGGTAATGAATTTTGCCCAAAGGCAAGTGTAGAAAATCGTTGCTCATTTTCAAAAATAGTTAAAAATCGGCTGAAGTGTCGCAATCATTCCAAACCAAATGCTCATTTTTCTCGTATTTTGTATTAAAATCATTTTATGAATTTCAAAAAAATATTATTATTTACTTCTGTAATAATTGTATTGCATGCTTGTAAAGTACAGGATTATCCATCTGATTCTGAGCCGGTTACCCATGAAATATGGGACAGCCTGGTGCGTGAACATGTAACAGCTGAAGGGTTGGTGGATTATAAAGGATTTATCCAGGATAGTGTCAAACTTAATAAATACCTTGATTTATTAAGTCAAAATCATCCAAACGAAAAAAACTGGAACCGCAACGAGCGCCTGGCCTACTGGATTAATACCTATAACGCATTCACAGTCAAGCTGATAGTAGATCATTACCCCGTGGAAAGTATCAAAGATATCAAGAATGGTATTCCATTTGTAAATACGGTCTGGGATATTAAGTTTATTAACATCGAAGGGGCTACATATGACCTGAATAATATAGAGCATGGTATAATACGTCCCAAATTTGATGAGCCTCGCATTCATATGGCGGTCAATTGTGCTTCTATCTCTTGTCCCAAACTTCAGGACAGAGCATATACTGCAGCCAAGCTGGACGAACAATTGGATGAAGCATCGCGCGAATTTATTAATGACGAGGATAAAAATAAAATTACACCGGAAAAGGCTCAGCTTTCCAAGATTTTCAGCTGGTATGGTGGTGATTTTAAATCAGTTAGAAATTTTGTCAATAAATATTCCGATGTAAAAATTAATAAAAATACCAAAATAGAATATCAGGAATATGATTGGGGACTAAATGATGTGAAATAATGCGATAGCGATCAAGCATCACCATCTCCTCCCGTAACACCTAGAACTATAACACTATAACACTATAACACTATAACACTATAACACTATAACACTATAACACTAAATCTTAATCTTCTTCATCCGGTCCAGCTCGCGCTTGGTATCTTTTTCTTTTATAGATTCGCGTTTATCATAAGATTTTTTACCCTGAGCCACAGCGATTTCCAGCTTGGCGATGCCGCGTTCGGTCATGTAAAGCCGGTACGGAATGATCGTATAACCTCGTTCTTTTACCTTTTTTTCCAGTTTGCGGAGCTCATTTTTATGTAATAATAACTTGCGATTGCGACGACTGGCGTGGTTGGCGTAGGTTCCGTTTTCATATTCTTTGATATACATGCTATACACATATAATTCTCCATCATGGAAAACGCAATAAGAATCGGATAAATTTGCTGCGCCCTTTCGAATAGATTTGATCTCGGTACCCTGCAAAACCAGGCCCGCCTCGTATTTATCAGTGAGAAAATACTCGTGTTCGGCTCGTCGGTTGACGATTTCTATTGGTTTGTGCTTCTTCTTTTCTGCCATTTTTTCCTGCTGTTACAACATGTAAACCACTGCTTTTACACAAAAGTTTCCTGTTTAGAAGATCTTACTTCAGTTTCACGGCCGTTCCATACGCCAAAATCTCGGAAGCGCCCTGCATGACAGCAGCAGTAGTAAAACGAACGTTGATAACTGCATCAGCGTCAATGCGTTCTGCATCGGCAATCATACGATCAATCGCTTGCTCTCGTGCCATGGCCATAAGTTTGGTATATTCCCTAACCTCGCCTCCAGCTATCAGTTTGAAAGCAGCCGCAAAATCGCGCCCCAGGTGGCGGGCACGCACGGTGCTTCCACGTGCAATGTCAATCACTTCCAGGATTTCTCTGCCCGGAACAAAGTCGGTAGTGGTAATAATCATGGTTTGTAACGTTTTGTTTTGATAGAAGTTGAAAGGAAAATTTTGCCTGAACCATAATTCAACAAGTAAATAATTTCACTCGCTTTATTACACCACAAATCATGGTTCAGACAAAATATTACAATCCCAATTAATTTATTTACTGCTTCTGATTTTTATCTTCAATCAAATCCATTCTTTTCGCTTTGGTTGGCTTCAATTGTATATCCGAGCCTTTCAGGTTTTCATCCAGAAACTGCTTCATTTTCTGATGGAAATGCAAACGCGCTCCACTGCTAAAGCCATGCGCCTGATTCGGATAAAAATAAGTATCAAACTGTTTTCCACTCTTAATCAGTGAATTAGCCATCTCTGCGGTATGCTGGAAGTGCACATTATCATCACCCAAACCATGCACCAGCAGCATCTTGCCCTTCAGTCGATCAGTGAAATAAACCGGCGAATTTTCTTTATACCCTGATTGATTTTCCTGCTCGGTGCGCATGTAACGCTCGGTGTAAATCGTATCATACCACTTCCAGTTGGTCACGGGCGCGCCTACCACTGCCGCAGCAAAGGTATCATTACCCTTGAGAATACTGAGCGCCGACATATAACCGCCATAGCTCCAGCCATAAATGCCGATGCGATTCGGATCGATGAATTTTTGCTGCCCCAGCCAGTTCGCCGCTTCGATCTGGTCAATCGTCTCATATTTACCGAGTTGTAAATAAGTCATTTTTTTAAATTCTTCACCCCGGCCGCCGGTACCACGATTGTCCACGCAAGCGACCACGTAGCCATCCTGCGCCAGCATCTGGAAAAACCAGTAATTATTGCCCTTCCAGGCATCGGTCACCTGCTGGCTGCCGGGTCCGCCGTACACAAACATCAGTACCGGATAGCGCCGGTTTTCCTGGAAGTTTTGCGGTTTAATCATCCAGCCATTTAGTTCGACTTTCTCCGTGGTTTTAAATTTAAAAAACTCCACATTATTAACTTGATATTCTTTCATGGTTTTTTGCAAGGCGGTGTTATCCTCGATCCTGCGAATCTGCTTGCCGGAGCGGTCGAAAACAGCATAAGTTGAAGGTGAATTAGCAGTGGAATGGGTTATTACATAATAATCATAAGTACCGCTGAATTGCGCACTATTCCAGCCTTTGGCATCGGCGAGAGCTTTTTTATTATTGCCTTCTAAATCAATGGCATACACCTGCCGCTCCAGCGGCGATTTTTCGGCTGCCTGATAGAATATCGTGCCGCGTGCCTCGTCCACGCCGTACAAATTGCTCACTTCCCAGTTGCCTTTGGTAAGTTGCTGCGGTTTTTTGCCATCCAGAGTACCCAAATAAATATGCTTCCAGCCGTCGCGCTCGCTGGTGAATACAAAGCGGTTGCCATCTTTCAGGAATGTAATATCATCCAAAAGTGATTCTTCGACATAGGCTTTCTCTTCTTCGGTGAAGAACACGTTGGTAGCGCCGGTTTCAGTATTGGCGAGCATCAATTCCAGTTTATTCTGGTGACGATTCATTCTGAAAATGCACAACTGTTTGGGATCGCCCATCCAGCGAATGCGAGGAATGTAAATATCTGGCTCGCTGCCGGTGTCCATTTTGGTGGTTTTGCCGGAATTCAGGTCATAAACGTAGATTGTTACAATCGAATTCTTTTCTCCGACTTTTGGATATTTAAACGTCTCATATTCAGGGTATAACTCATCATGATAAAGCGTCATAGTAAATTGCTTTACCTCGCTTTCGTCAAAACGGTAAAAGCCGATGCGCTGCCCGTCGGGCGACCAATGAAAACCTGTTGTCAAAGCAAATTCTTCCTCATATACCCAGTCCATTTCGCCGTTGATAATGTGGTTGTGCCTGCCATCTTGAGTTACCTGAATGGTTTCACCAGAAGCTAAATCCTTGATATACAGGTTGTTTTCAAAAACGTAAGCGACTTTATCAGCTTGTGGATTGAAGGTCGCCAGACTTTGCTTCCCACCAGAAAAGACCGCTGTCAGTTGCTTGCTCCGGCGGTCATACACGAAGGAAAACTCTTTGGTAGAACGGCGATAAATACGCTCTACCTCGCTGGAAATCAGGATTTTCTGCTCATCAGTACTAAAGGAATAACTTTGCATTTGCCCTTTAAAACCAGCGACATTCGCCACCGTAGCAGCATCAAAGATAGTTTGGACCAAATTGCCGGTGGTCAGGTCGTATTGCTGGATTTTATTGCCTTCCAGGCGGGTATAATGCTTACCGTCATTCATAAAATTGAAACCGGGAACCGATTTGGCATTAAAAGTCCCATTCAAAAAAATATCTTCCAGTTTGATTACTCGCTGTGCGCTTGCTCCCTGAATGATAAAAAGCACCGCTGCCAGCAGAAAAATTATCTTCTTCATATGCTATTATTTTATTATTGGATTGTAATAAGAAAACAAATTTCGGAATAAGCGGGCAAGCCGCCAAATTATACCGTGGTTTAAAAGGGTTAGGTCGGGCATTTTCGGATTATGCGTCCCCTTCGCCCGGGATGAGTGATTTGAGCCGATGCTGGATTTGGCGCATTTTCTCGCGCTTTTGCACAACCGTCGGCGCAGCAGCACGTTCGAGGCAATCAGTAAGTGGGCAGCGCTCGCAGGTTTGATTGACTTCCCGGATTTGGATCGCGGGGTCATTCAGGAATTTCACTTTTTCCCGGAGTTCGGCGTTCACCAGCAATCCCAGTGTCACACTCACGTTGCGGTTGGGCGCGGGATAGCCCCTGCGTGCAATGGTGATGCTCAGGTATTCATCATCGGTGCCGATGTAGCGCGAGCGTTGCGCCCGCACGATGGTATCCATGAATTTTCCTTCCTGCTGCATGGCGTGCAAATCTTTCAGCAAAGACAGTGCCACCCAGCGGCGGCAGTAGTGTTCGAGCAGGCCATTGCCATGCGGGTGGTGACGATTGCTCAGGTGCAATTCTTTGTCCACTTCAAAGGCATCGCTGATAGGTTCATGTGTAAACCGCAGGAAAAATAGCTTTTTCAGTCCAAAAAACTGGGGGAGCACATTCGTCAGGCGGTGATAAAACATTTCTGGGGTCGCCTCGTATTTTTTCATAATGGCGAGAAAAGCTTCTCCATCCCAGTTGGTACGCTGAAAAAACGCCTGAAGATCAGCCACAAAACGATCCTTGGGAATAAGCAAGGCCACCGAAAAATAGGTTGCCTTGGAATGATTGAGGACTTCTTCAAAATTACGTACCCGCAGCAATGAAGAAGTATAAGCCCTTTCTTTAAGATTTAAAATATTAAATGCCAATTCTTTACCAAATTGAAAGGACGTTTGGGTTGGCGTCAGTTTGCTGTTGAGCAGCAATTTTTTTTCGTGTGGAATGTAGAGTGCGCGCAGGTTTTGCAATTCGCTGTATTCGTCGAGCCCGCCGGTGATGATTTTGTAGCCGAAATGTTTTTCCAGAAGCTGACGCAGGAAATCCGGCGGGAGCGGTCGGTCATCGGGAAATTTATATTTTTTGGTGCAATCCGAAGCTGCATTTTCAATTTCTTCAAAGTAATTATTATGTAACTCCAGGTAACTACGCAGCGCACTGAAGTAAAAATTCTCTTCCTTGAGGGCGTAATTCCGGGAAATTTCCAGCAGGGTAGAAATGAAAGCCCCAACGCGCGCGGGCGCACTGGCAATGATTTCCACGACTTTGGCCAGTTCGATGCCAAACAAATCCAAGGGTAGTTCATTCAAAAAATTGGATTGCAACAACTCGGCGACCGGTTCCAGTGCTTTGCCCGGCTCACCCGAAGTAAGTTCTGCTTGGGAGATGCCCAAAGTACCGGCGATCGCCTGTACCTTGTCTTCTTTGGGATATTTTTTACCCTTTTCGATTTCATTGAGATAAGAAACCGACATGCCCGTCTGTTCGGCGAATTCTGCAAAGGATAAACCTTTAGCCTGTCGTAACTGCTTCACTTTCAGTCCGAAAATAATTCGTTGGTACTGTGCTTTACCGCTCATGCGGGCTAAAATACGACAATTGCAGCGAATTTTCGCTTTTTCAGAATTGATAAGTTGAAAATCAAATACTGGGGATAATCAGAAAAATAATTTACATTTGTAAATAAATCATTTACAAAACCAAAGACCAACAAATGCCATGAAACACTTAACCCTGTTCATCTTAGTTATTTTATTTTCCGGAATACTCTCAGCGCAAGATTTGCATATTTATTATGATATGCAGACGCAAACACCCCGCTATATGCTGGGGGATACGCTACAGGTCGATCGTCCTTATGTGCGACGCGGCGCGAATGTCATTTTACATATTGAAAATTATAATAATTACCTGTATGATGTAGTAATTGAGCAAGAATCTCAACAATTCAACATTCCATCCAATACATCGGCTAGTTCGCTGACGTCCATTTTTCCTACCTTGGGTAAAGGTGCAACCGACTTTATGTCCCTAACCGGCGGCAGACGTGGTGGTCCGGATAGTTTTGATTTTCCGGGGGGATCAAAGGAGACAAACGGTGGTCCAAGACCTTTTGAAAGTATGGGGCTTACGCCATCTCAGTCAACTCAACTGAACAACCTGATGCAGGATTACCAATCTACATTTAATGAAATCCAGGAAATAAATAAAGATATTACGAAGCAGCGTGAGGAGGTACAATCCCTGGTCGATGCATATCAGCTCAATGCTTATGTCATGCAGGAAATCAAGAATATCAAGCATGATCCGGCATTGCCGCCAGATAAAATCAAGACAATGACTCAGGATTACATGCGCAAGGTATTGAATGTAGAAAACAATACCCAAATCAATCTTGATACCTTATTGCGCAAGGGCAATACCCGCCAGCAGCTCTCCCGAAAACTCGAGCAGGTGCGCAATACGCGCCAATTACACCGGCAGGCATTAACCAAGCTCAATGGAATCAAAGAAACTATTAACCTGAGTTTTGGATCCAATATTGGCGTAAGCACACGCGTGGTGCAGCCGCTGGTACAATCCTACGAACAAGTGAGTATTCAGGAAAATCAGGTTACTGCCTTTGAAGACAAACTGGTGGACCTGATCTCGCAAATGCCAGATGCAGATATTCTGAAACTATCGGCGCTCTGGCGCGAATACGAAGCGCTCCAGGCAAACGACTTTGTAAAAGACTATCGGGTGACGGCTCAGGGTGATCAGATGAAATTCTCCATCAAATTTAATCCGAATGGCGCCGGTGCAACGAACGTACCCACTCTTCAGGTAGCCCCGATCGAAATTCCGGTAGCCGGCGGATTCAAGGTGAATGCCAGTATTGGCGTATCGTTCGGACAGTTTTTTGATCGTCCGCAATCTTTCTTTGTGCGTGACAACACTATCAGAGGAGAAGACAAGGATAGTTTTTTTCCGGTGATTTCCTCTTTTTTCCATTTTTACGGTCAAAGCAAAGGCACTGTGTCTCTTGGTGGTTCCTTTGGTATTGGTTTGCCCATTACAGGTGATAACGCCGGACAATCGGCTTCCTTCTTTTTGGGCCCAAGTTTGGTGATCGGGCGGTCGGAACGCTTGGTATTGACCACCGGACTCATGGGTGCTCAGGTAGAGCGCTTGGCTCAAGGCTACGAAGTAGGCGACCGGTTCGTATCGGATGCCAATCTACCACCTACCAAAGAAGTCTATGAAACGGGATTTTTCCTGGGGTTGTCGTTCAATGTATTAGGCTCCGGCCGATAAGATAAAGTCGTGTCTGGTTTTCAAAAACCGGGCACGACGCTCTACTCTACCCCAAATACCCGCCAACCCGGCTGTAAATCATCTCCGGTTTCCAGGATTTCATTTCCCCGTATCGCATCAGAATGGCCTTTCTAAAATATTGATAACCTTCGGCATGCAAGTAACGGAGAGCTTCGCCGCTTTGGGTTGGAATGACGTTGTAAAAATTTCCCTGCATTTCCCGCAAGCGCACCAGACTCGTGCCGCCCCGGGGGGTATTAGCCACCACAAGCCCTTCGCCCAAACTGGGCATATAAAAGCCTTCTACTTCTTTTTCTTCGTTTAGGTACACCTGGCTATCAGATAAAAACCGTTGTAGAATAGCGCTTCGATCCTCACCAGTTGCTGCCGCATCCAGCGCAAGAATCGCTTCCAGAAATTTATCCTGGTAAAGAAAAATATGATATGAAATATCATGAATACCTATAAATTTAGGTTCTTTTTTAAAGAAATGATATTCGCCTTCCACCATAAAACCAAGCTTCTCGTACAAAGGCGCTCCTTCCAGCGTTGCCAGGAGTAGTTGTAATTTTTTGCCCCGATTGATGGCCTCGGCCATCAAATGTCGGGTAACCAATCTGCCAATACCGCGCTTCCGGAAATCGGGATGCACAATGATATTGCCTAGCCAGGCGGTTTCGCGATTGAGCATCAGTTGCCCGATGCCCACCATTGTATTATTTACAACCGCTTTGACCGGATAATAATAATCCTGCCCAAAATGCTCGCGGAACCGAGGCGTTACATCCGACCAGTCGGGTGGCTGAAATTGAGCAATCTGCTCCAGGTCAGGAAATTCTAGGTTTTTGATCGTCGGGTTCATTTTGTCTTAAGCTGCTTTGTCTATTTTTTTAAGAAGCTTTAATCCGTAATTTTTTAAGAAAATAATTTTTAATTTAAATACTAAATATATAATTACCCTCAACAAACATCTGATTATCAATTTATTAAAAAATAATATTCACTAAATTAACCTTTCAATATTTACAAATCCCCCCGCATAGGCCGCAACAAGATTTCCTCAATGCAAACCGTAGGGCCGGTATCATAAGCATTCCAGATCATTTTTGCCACCTCCGCAGGATCAATGAGTCGCTCGGGCTCAATGTCAGCGCCCTCCCAGGAGGCGGTATGCGTGGAGCCGGGCAGCACAGCGGTCACTTTTACACCTTTGTTTTGCAGCTCCAGCCGCAGGCAACGGGTAAATCCCAGCATGGCAAATTTGGTGATGGTATAGGAGCCCGAATCTACATAAGCTTTGAGGCTGGCTACCGAACCCAGATTAAAAATATGCCCTTGGCCACGCTCCACCATCATAGGCGCAATGTTGCGGGTAAGGTGAAAAGCACTATACAAATTGACGTTCATCATATTTTCCAGTACGCCGTCTTCTTCGGTAAGCATCTCACCTTGTATGAAAATACCGGCATTATTGATGAGCACATCTACCTCTTCCCAGTGGGTTTTGATTAGTTCACTGAGTCCTAAAACTTTTTCTTTTTCACTCAAATCTGTCGGAAAAGTCAACACCCGGATACCGGCGGAGCGGCCTTCCAGTTCTTGTTTATAGTCCTCCAAATCCTGGGAATTTCGCGCAACGAGTGCCAGATTGAAGCCTTTTTCTGCGAATATTTTGGCGGCCGCACGCCCTATGCCTTTGGTAGCTCCGGTTATGATGCAATTCATTTTTTTGGGTTGAATGGTTGATGCGTTTATAAGTTGAAAGGTAGTGTGCGTTGCGAAATAAAGTGTGTGATGTGAAGAAAAAAAACTAAAAGTTCAACTTGTTTTGAGGCATGGTTGTTGCGTAAAAAGCTTTGATTGAAAACGGAAGATAGCGAATTCTGCAAAATTTGCGCTATTTTTGCGGCTTGAAATGAGTTGTACCTGTGTAACAGCATATTTCAGCGGCTAGAGTAAAGCCATTCCCTTGGGAAAAACAGCTGCACAGTTGTAAAAAGAATTACATGAACCTGAATATCTTATACCACGTTGGCCGCTATGTGATGATGCTCGGCGGCGCCCTGACCCGCCCGGAAAACTGGCGGATGTACTATAAGGAAACGATGCGTCAGATGAACGACATTGGCGTCGGCTCGTTGATAATTGTGGGGCTGATCTCGATCTTTATCGGGGCGGTGACGGCGGTGCAGTTTGCCTATCAGTTGGATGGTACCCTGGTACCGCGTTATTACATCGGTTATATCGTGCGGGACAGTACGATCATTGAGCTGGCTCCGACCATCACCTGTCTGGTACTGGCGGGAAAAGTCGGTTCCAATATGGCTTCCGAGATCGGCGGTATGCGCCAGAAAGAACACATCGACGCCATGGAAATCATGGGGGTAAATACCACGGCGTATCTGATCAGACCCAAGATTCTGGCGGCGATCATCGTCATTCCCTTATTGGTAGCGCTCGGCGCTTTTATCAGCATCATGGGTGGTTACCTGGCTTCCGTGCCGGGTGGTTTGATGAGCGACGCTGAGTATATCCAGGGCGTGCGGTCGTTCTTTCAACCGTACAATGTGCGAATGATGTTTGTAAAAGCGGTGGTATTTGCCTTTATCCTGACCAGCGTTTCCTGTTATCAGGGTTATTATGTAAAAGGCGGAAGCATCGAGCTGGGTCAGGCGAGTACCAATGCGGTCGTTTTTAGCGATATTCTCATCCTGCTGGCGGATTATCTGATCGCATTACTGCTGACTTGATTGGCTGAGGTTAAAGGGATATTTCAAAAAGTGAATATTGAATATTAAACCATGATAAAGGTAGAAAATATTTTCAAGTCCTTTGATGGAAACGAGGTGCTGAAAGGCATTACTTCCGAGTTTTACAAAGGTAAAACCAACCTCATCATCGGACGAAGCGGCGCGGGTAAAACGGTGTTGCTCAAAATCCTCATAGGGCTGCTCACGCCTACCAGCGGCAAGGTGTGGTACGATGACGTGGAGTTTTTCAGCCTGGATAAAAAGCAGAAACGCGCGCTGCGCATGAAGGTCGGGATGCTGTTTCAGGGTTCGGCATTATTCGACTCTATGACAGTGGAAGAAAATATCCGTTTCCCGCTGGACATGTTTACCACTATGACCTCCAAAGAAAAGCTGAATCGAGTCAATTTCTGTCTGGAACGCGTGGAGCTAACCGGCAAAAACAAAAGTTTTCCCTCCGAAATCAGTGGCGGCCAGCAAAAACGCGTGGGCATCGCCCGAGCTATCGTACTGGAACCCAGATACTTATTCTGCGATGAACCCAACTCCGGCCTCGACCCCAAAACTGCTTTATTGATTGACGAACTGATCAGAAATATTACCATCGAGAATAATATTACAACTGTGATTAATACGCATGATATGAACTCGGTGATGGAAATCGGTGATAATATAATTCTCCTTTATAAAGGTGAAATCGCCTGGCGCGGCAGTAACAGTGAGGTCTTGCATAGCGATAACGAAACGATGGACGATTTTGTCTTCGCTTCGCCATTCCTGCAACGTTTGCGTAATGCGGCCTTAGAAAAAGGAGCTGATATTACCAAGTAAAACCACGGGAAGACCAGCCCCTTTTATCAATTCATTAATGTTCTTCTTCGTTCTCGTTCTCCTCGCCCCCTGCAGGTTGCAAGGACTGATGATCAGAAGTTATATTTGCACCCGTATTTTGCCCTTTAAACCAATCAACTAATTGATTTTTCTGGGTTTCTGTAAGTCGCGCTTTGGGATGCATTAATTTGTAATCCCAAAGTGGCATTTCACCTTCCTGAATAACCTCCACAATCTCTTCATATGCTTCGCCGGGCTCTTCCGGGAAGGCGTCCGGTGTTCCCCATTTCGAAAAATTCAGATGTTCCCGACCTTCCAGAATATGGTTTTGTAAAATCCACGACGCAGGCGCCACATTTGCATACCAAGGATATGTTGTTTCATATGAATGACAATCGTAGCAAGCATCTTTTACAAGGGCGGCAATTTCAGCTGAAGGCTGAGCAATGGTCAGAAAATCCTGCTGCGGATCAACCGGCGGATTTTCAAAATCGGGGCGAATAAATTGCATCGCAACCAATACGACCAGCAAGCCAATTAATATTATTCTTATACTCTTTTTCATGATTAATGTTTTTTGTTTGTTTATTATAAATCACATCATATTCCGGTATTGCTATTCAGACTCTCCCATGCTCCCGTTGATGTAATAAGCGCCCTTTAACGCAAGTTGCTCATTTTCATTTAATTGAAATTGTTCAATTTCGACAAACTCGCCATTTGATGTGCCCGTAATGACTGCCACTTTTTCAAAACCATTTACTTTCTTTACAAAAATGTAACTATTGGCGCCTTCCTTAATCACTGCACTTGTGGGCACCGCCATCACTTCCTTCGCCCGGGTGAGAATGCGCGCCTGCACGTAGGTGCCAGGAATCAGGTCCACCGGTTCTTTATCAAAATGCCCATGTACCATAGTCGTTTTGGTCTCCGGATCAATCATTTTACCCACCAGATGCACATCGGCGGTATAAACGCGGTCGCTCCCCGGCATTTGGCACTGAATGCGCTGCCCTTCTTTAATTTGCCCTACATCTTTGGCAAAAACCTGCAACTCCAGATGAGTATGACTTTTATCCACAATCTCAAATAAGAGATCATTGGGGGATATTAACTTTCCATTATTAATATTTACTTTTGTAATAAAACCATTTACCGGTGCATATAAATTGATCGCGGATTGCACTTCGCCTTTACTTTCCAGCATTTTCACGGAAATTCCCAGCAACTCCAACTCTGCCTTTAACCCCTTGTAGCGCGCCTCCTGCAAACGTAAATCGGCACGGGCCTGCTCCAAAGCCTTTTGCGACGCGGCGTCCGATTCGGATAGCGTTTCCTTGCGCTTCAGGTCATTCTGCAAAAATTCCAGCTGGCTTTGCACTTCCAGAAACTCGCGTTGTAATTTCACCAGATCAGGATGTGTAATAGATGTAAGCAATGCGCCTTTTTTTATAAAATCGCCCGGCAACCATTTAGCAGACTGAATAAAACCCGCCGTGGGCGCAAACACCGAATACAAACTGTACGGCGGCACCTCGATCATCCCCGTGCATTCCACATAATCCTCGATCATCCGTTTCTCGGGCTTGCCCAGCTCAATGCCCGCCAATTCCATCTGTTCGCTTGAAAGATTGACCAGTTGTGAAGTCGATTGCGTCTCTTCGCTTGCCACCGGATCCTCTTTTTTACCACAACCAAAGACAATCATGATCAAAAATGTAATAATGCCAATTTTTATGATGTTTTGCATAATGTATTTTTTTTAACTTTATAAAATAATACCGTCCCTCTACTCCACCGTTAAAAACTGTAATTCCAACACCGCCTGATTATAGCGATTCACCAGATCCAGATAGTCCAGTTCATTACGCAAAGCCGCTTCCAGACTCTGCACATAACGAAAGTAATCGATTTCTCCGCTATCCAATTGCACATTCGCCAACTCACGCAAAGCCTGTGCCTGGCGGCGAAGCTCCGCGCCATTGGTATCGAGTTGCTGCCGCAGCAGCGTGACCTGTTGCCTTGCCAATTCTACCTGCCGTTGCAAATTATAAGTTACAAGTTCGAGATGATTATTAGCAATGACTTGCTGCAATTGCGCCTGCTCGATGCGTGCGCGTTGGGGCTTATTGAAAATGGGTAGAGAAACGCCGGCCGTCACACCATGCAATGGAAATTCCGGACGCAGGCTTAGCAAGAAATAGCCAAATGACCACTCCGGACTAAGTTGTTTTTCCTGCAATATCGTTTCCGCCTGAGTCACATTAATTTGCCGTTGCCAGGGAGTCACCAGTGCCATATTCACCTCCTGCGCCAGAGGCATGGGGATTTCACCAAACGCTTCCGCCGGCGGCACATAGCTTTCGGTCAGATAGGCAGACTGCTGAAGCCGGGTGTAGGCTTGCTGCGTTTCGATCCGGGCGCTGGTCAAAGCTTTGTTTGCTACCAGTAATTGATTGTCAACCAGGGTTTTATCCAGACGATTGATCTCGCCGACCGAATATTGCAAATCCGCCTGCCTCGATACCGTTTGATACAATTCGAGTTGTTGTTGTAACAGCTGCAACTGTTCGGTTTTATAAATCCAGAGGTACCAATTTTGCCGAATTTGATAAGTAATTTCTCTGGTCAGTAGCGTACGTTCGCTTTCGTTCAGGGCTACGTTGGCGCGGGCAACTTCGCGTTGCTGACGGTCAGCGGCGATATTACCCAGGCTTTGGGAGGCATTCAGATTATAATCCACCAACCGGCCATCCAGTTGCCCAACGGTCAGGTTAAAATTCGTCTTCGGAATCTGACGGGCGCCATCAATCCCCAACTGTGCCGATTGAATCTGCAAAGCCGCATTTTTCAAAGCCGGATGTTCGCGCAAAGCATTGCTCACTGCCGAATCAACGGGCAGGGGTTGCTGAGCAAAACCACTGACACCCAGGAACAACAAAATGACGGTAGCCACTGCTTCGGTTGGAATTTCCGGGCGACTCAGTTTGCGGTTTACCAGATAATATAACACCGGCAGCAAGATCAGCGTCAGCAGCGTAGCAGTGATCAAACCGCCAATCACCACCGTAGCCAGGGGTTTCTGCACTTCGGCGCCGTTGGAAGTGGAAAGTGCCATGGGCAGGAAGCCAAGCGCCGCCACGGTCGCGGTCATAATCACGGGGCGCATCCGCACGAGACTGCCTTCCACCACGATCTCCCGGATATCGGTTCGTCCTTCTTCGTAGCGCATGCGATTGAAATGGCTGATGAGTACAATCCCGTTGAGCACAGCTACGCCAAACAACGCGATAAAACCGACGCCCGCCGAGATACTGAACGGCATCCCGCGAATCCAGAGCGAGAGCACGCCGCCAATTGCCGACATCGGCACTGCAGTAAAGATCATCACAGCGTATTTGAGTTTGCCAAATGTAAAATACAGCAATACAAAAATCATCAGCAATGCCACAGGTACCGCAATTGCCAGTCGTGCCTGAGCTTTTTGCAGGTTTTCGAATTGTCCGCCGTATTGGATGCTGTAGCCCGGTGGTAATTTTAGCCTGGCCGTCAAAGCAGCCTCTACATCCTCCACCAGGCTGGCGATATCGCGGTTTCTGACGTTGACGCCAATCGTGATGCGGCGGCGGGTACTTTCTCTTGAAATCTGCATCGGACCTTCGGTATAGTTGGCGGTCGCTACTTCGCTTAGGGGAATTGTAGTGCCATTGTCGAGGTGTACGAACAAACGGCTAAGATCAAGTTCATTGCGCGCCGCTTCGTTCAAGCGCACCACCAGATCGAATTTGCGTTCATTTTCAAATACAACTCCAGCGGTCTCGCCCGCGTAAGCCGCGCGTACCAGCGTGTTGAGTTCCTCAATATTCAAGCCATATTCGGCGATTTTTTGGCGATTGTAATCCACCATGAGTTGCGGCAAACCTTCGGTTTGTTCCACCTTCACGTCGGCAGCGCCGGGGATGCCATGGATAATAGCGGCTGCCTGATCGGCCAGGTGTTTTAATTCTTCTACATTCTCGCCGAAAATTTTCACAGCCAGGTCGGCCTTAGCGCCTGTCATCAATTCGTTGAAACGGAGCTGAATCGGCTGGGTAAATTCAAATGATGCACCGGCAATCACGTCCAGCTTTTCCTTCATTTTGGTCACGAGTTCTTCCCTTGTTTCCGCACTCACCCATTCTTCTTTTTCCTTCAGAATAATCATGATGTCGGCGTCTTCAATCGCCATCGGGTCGGTGGGCACTTCGGCGGTGCCGATCTTGGAAACCACGTGCTTCACTTCTGGGAAGTTTTTCAGCAGAATCCGCTCCGCTTTGGTGGAGGTATTTATACTTTCGGTCAGCGAACTCCCGGGTTGAATGGCCATTTGCATCGCCAGATCGCCTTCTTCCAACGTGGGGATGAATTCCGCGCCTAGCGACCGGAAAATTAAAAAGGCTGCCAGGAGAAAAGCTGTTGCTAAACCAATAATCAAATAAGGTAGCCGCAACGCAAGATGGATTACAGGACGATACATCCGCCGCAGGAAGCCAACAATTTTATCCGCAAAGGATTGATGCGAACTAATTTTCTTGGGTAAGACCAAAGCTGTCATCATGGGCACATAAGTCAAGGAAAGTAGCAGCGCCCCAAGCACAGCAAAACTGAAAGTCATAGCCATGGGTCGGAACATTTTACCCTCGGTGCCGGTCAGCGTCATGATCGGGATAAATACAATAAGGATAATAAACACCCCAAACACCGCGGCCCGAAACAGCTTGGCGGAAGCGTCGGCAACAACGCTGTCCATCTCGCTCTGGGTGAGCTGCTTGCCAACGTAATAGGTAAATACCGTATGCAAAACACCCTCTACCACGATTACCGCACCATCCACTACGATCCCGAAGTCAATGGCGCCGAGTGACATGAGGTTCGCGCTTACTCCGAAAACGTTCATCAGGATCAGGGCGAAGAGCATCGCCAGCGGGATGACCGAAGCCACCACCAATCCTGAGCGCAAATCGCCGAGCAGCAGTACCAGCACCAAAACCACGATTATACCGCCTTCGAGCAAGTTTTTCTCTACGGTTTTGATGGTTTTACCCACTAGCACCGAGCGGTCGAGGTAAGGATAAAGCGTAATGCCTTCAGGTAGTGAGGACTGAATTTTTTCAATACGCTCCTGCACATTGGCAATCGCTTCGGAAGAATTGGCGCCTTTGAGCATCAGCGTGATGCCTCCTACCACCTCGCCTTTACCGTCCATCGTCATGGCGCCAAAACGCTTGGGGGCGCCGAACTGTACTGTGCCGACGTTCTTGACCAGTACTGGAATACCGCGCCGGTTGGCAACTACAATATTTTCAATATCCTGACTACTTTTTACAATGCCTTCGGTACGAATGTAAAAAGCATTGGGTGTTTTTTCAATGTAACTGCCCCCGGTATTTTGGTTGTTGCGTTCCAGCGCGGTAAAGACTTCCGGGATGGAGACGTCATAGCTTTGCAGCAGAATCGGATCAAGCGCGACCTCGTATTGCTTTAAATAGCCCCCAAAGCTGCTCACTTCAATGATGCCGGGCGTGCCCGCGAGCTGGCGCTTGACGATCCAATCCTGGATGGTGCGCAGATCCATGGCGTTGTAGCGATCTTCATAGCCTGGCTTAATTTCCAGAACGTACTGGTAGATTTCACCCAAACCGGTAGTGATCGGCATTAACTCAGGCGTGCCCAGTCCCGGCGGAATTTCTCCCGCAGCCAGATCGATTTGCTCTTTTACAAACTGCCGGGCGTGCAGCACGGACACATGATCTTCAAAAACAATGGTAACGACCGACAAACCAAAGCGAGAAATTGAGCGGATTTCAATCACGTTGGGAATGTTGGCCATGGCCACCTCCACCGGGTAGGTAATAAATTGTTCTACTTCCTGCGGGGCCAGCGAAGGCGTCACAGTGACCACTTGCACCTGGTTGTTGGTGATGTCGGGTACCGCGTCGATCGGGAGATTTTGCAATGCCGCAATGCCGCCGCCAATCAGCCCGATGACCAATATAGCAATGATGAGTTTATTCCTTACGGAAAACTCGATGATATTCTTTATCATTTAAATGATGGTGTTCTGAGTTAGCAAAAATTTGGAAATCGGAAATCGGAAACTACATTTAATTTTCGTTTCCAATGCTAACATACCGGTGGGCGAAAAATACCTAAGGAGAATCCCGCCAGATCAAGCGTTTGATCGGCTTGAAGAATGGTGGAACTGTTTTGTACAAAAACAAATAAGGGCAAAGCAAACTGGTGAAGCTCAACTGCAGAAAAGGCCTGTCCTACCGAGTGCAGCGGCAACTGACTGTGCTCCTGCTGATGGCCCTGCCCGTGTTCGTTGGGCTGGAAGAAATGTAATTCGGCAAATTTCCAGAAGGAAACGCTTCGGCCGGCTTCGGCTTCTTCCTGGACGTGTTGTTGGAAATGTTTGAAAGCAAAGACCACTTTTGGCAACTGGCTAAAGTCGGACTGGGGAAAGAGGCTTCCCAGAAACATGTAAACCGCCAATATTAATGTTATTGCTTTCATCAAGACAAATATATAATATTATCCTTGGACATTACAAATAAAAAATGAAGAGGCAGTCACGCACCGCCTCTCCTGACACAAATCTGATTAATTCAAATCTTTTTTGGCGAGATAAAAATCTATCACTTCGTATTCTTTGTTTGCCAGGCGTTCGTTCATCTCTACCAGCGTTTTAGGCGGCGGCACGATGGCTTTTTCTCCTGGTTTCCAGTTCAGCGGCAGCGCTACCTTTTTCTCGTCGGCAGTTTGAAGGGCTACCAATGCGCGCTTGATCTCCTCCATATTGCGACCAATATTCAGCGGATAGTACATGATCAGCCGAATTTCCCCCTTTGGATCGATGAAGAACACCGCACGCACGGCAGCCGTAGTGCTTTCGCTCGGGTGCAGCATTCCGTACAATTGGGCAACCTTCATATCCAGGTCGGCGATGATCGGAAAGTCAAAGTACACGCCGGTTTTCTCCCGGACGTTGTTCACCCAGCCCAGGTGGGCATGCACACTATCTATGCTCAAGCCGAGCAGTTTGGTATTGTGTTTGGTAAACCAGTCTTTTTCAAGGGCAAAGCCCGACATCTCAGTGGTACACACCGGTGTAAAGTCGGCGGGGTGCGAAAACATGACCACCCAGCTACCTTTGTTGTATTCGGAGAACTTCATCGGGCCGGTGGTGGTAATTGCCTGAAAATCCGGGGCTTTGTCGCCGATGCGCGGCATCGGATTCATAACTACATTATTTTCCATAGTTTATTTTTTTTAATGAGCAATATTGAATTGTTTGAGGTTTTTTACATTCAAAACACCTCTTGTAATTCCTGTACAAAATTGCCGGAAATACCCATTTTATTCAGTAATGTTCGTCACACTATGGGGATGACTTTTGTCAGTGAGAAGGCTTGAGTTTGGTCATTATCATTGCCAGGAGAATTTCAGCTGCATGGAGAGATAGCAATACAAACTTCCAAAATTACTTCTGAACATCAGTATTGAAGTTTATAACATCTAGCTTCTAGTTCGAGACTTCAATGTAGAAGTGCTGAACTTATCTATTGTAGTACTACAGCTACTACTTTTTAGTGTTGAACTGCAATTGATCAGTTTTTTACTAAGGCATTCAAGCTCTTATCTACTACCAATGATGTTTTATACTTCAATTTTGAAGTATAGAACTACTACTATTTAGTTATATAACTACATCCTTAAAGTTCCGAACTTCATTCTTTTAGTTCCATACTACAACACAGATGTTACGAGCTAAATTTTCAAACTCGACCTGATACTTGTAATAAAAAAATATGTATCTTGCGCAACAACACAAAAGCTACGCATTATTTTTCTGCCCAAACATGGAATAAACACACATCCTAAAGTACACAAACGGCTTGTATCTGACAGAGATAAGTTTATTATTTCATTTCATTAAAAAGCAGATACATGAAAACGTATGTAAATTTTGATCAATTGCCATCCGAAGAGGAACTGAAGCAGTTGGAAAAAGACATGATCAGCGTGAAGCAGCGCGTTCAAAAATTCAAGATTAGCCTTTCGCTGGAGGAGCGCCGGTTTCAGCGCAAAATGGGCAATCGCCGCGTGGCGTATGTACAGGTGGGCGAGCGCCTGTCCGACCAATACGAGCAACGAATGCCGCGTGATTTTGAGGTGCGCAACATTGCAAAAATATTGGAGGCGCATATAGGGCTGAGGCGTTTCTTTTCGCACCTGGAAGAAACCCATGAAAACACCGAAGATACCCTCATGGCGTACGGCATTGATGCCATGAAGCTCGTCAAGGTAGTGCACGACACGCTCCGTACCGCCAATAAGCTCGACCCTTCGCTGGATAATGCCCTGCGCGAACTCGATGAATTCTACAAACGCGCCCAAGCGGAAGAGGAAGAAGAAGAAAGCAACAAAGATCTAGTGCCCGATGCATGAACCTCATGCATGGTGTAAATTTGTTTTTGTGGATGGCGCTGCCCCGGTGGGTGGCGCTTTTTGTTAGGAAGCTAGGAAGACTTGGGTTGTGCGGAAATATGTGCAATCAACAATATTCCTGCCACTCCTAAAAAATGCGTATAAAACAAAACGATGTGGTCAGGCCTAATAGACTCCTTTAAAAAATTAATGCCAATTATTATTGCCAGAATACTTATGGTGAGAAATTGGAAAATAATAAAAGGCACATTGCTCCGCTGTTTTTTTATAGCAAAAAAGCTTAATGCTAATAAAGAAACGATTACTGGCAATATATATGTAAACCGAATGAGGAAAATATTTAAATAGGAATCAACTTCCTGTCCAAATTCTATGGAAATACTTAAAGAAGGCAAACCCAAAAAATACCCGATATAGACGACGATCACTGCTAGAATACTTCTAAACGATAAATAAGGCGATGCGGCAAAAACTAAGTACAATAACGAAAAATTGATCAATAAATCCCATAAATAACGCAGCCATACACCTTTCTGAATGTATTGCCGGGCATTTTTTACCGAGCGCACACCATCTTCCAGTTGATAAATATGCTTGGGGATAGTTGCCAGGGAATCACTTTTTATTAAATTAAAAGAATCGAAATTTTTTAAATAAATGGTGTCATAATCAGGCGTTATTTTATATTTTTCTAAAAGCGAAGTATCGAATCGAGCTAAAATATTTCTTTCATAATATTTTTGATAATCGGGAAGATAATTCCAGTAGGAAAGTTTTGGTTTGGGGGGAGGAGGCACAAAATTTCCGTTGAAACTTTGCATTTTGGGAGGTCTTAGGTTTGCTTTTGAATATTTTTGATCATTGTGAGCAAATGAAATAAAAAATGTTTTCGGATAAAATTTATTAGACGTTTGATTATACATATTCTTTCGATATATGCCCTCATATAAGCCTCCCGCCCTAGATGAAAAATCGGCTCCAAAAGGCTTATAAGCATATGCTCGGGATAAATCTAAACGATGATATATTGTATTAGCGCTGTTTAAAGCTTGAGAATCAACTGCTCCTTCTTGCACAAGAAAAGAGAAAGCATAGCGATTTTGGAGCAGTGTATCTTCAAACTGTTTGACACGCTTAAAAATGGCAGCTCTTCGCTGAAAGAATGTATCCGCTTGTTCTTGGTAATCGTCACTATCTAATAATATCATGCCATACAAAAAGAAGTCATTCTCTTCCAGATGCTGGATATCCCCTTCATCCATGAGAAAATACGCCGTGCTCACTATTGTACCCATGCGAAATGAAATAGGAATCAATGCAAGGACTGTGAACAACCCGACAGCGTAAATGCCTAAGGTTAACAATACTTTAGCAGGTGCGGGGTCTTGTTGAAAGAGCCAGTATTGCAAGTAAGCCCAGTATAAAACACCTATAACGCCAATTATTAAAGGTATAAGCGAAAAAGGAATAGAATCAATTCCAATATAAATAGGTTGGACAGGGTCGACTGTAGGGTCTGTAAGGGAAACAGGGTAGAAAAATCCTCCAATGAATAGAAGAATAATACTAATGATGGAGTAAAACAGTACAAAATGTCCTCGTGTCCGCCAGATAACCGGATAGTTTTCAAGTAAATAATCATCAAACCGACGAAGGAATCCAGGTATCAGCCATTTAGAGATATGCTTCATAGAACCTGGTTTTGACGGATTGGCTAATATCACGGTAGTAATGCACAGTTACGTTGCGTTCCGAAAGGTATTGCAATAGTTCATAGCCGCTCACATCCAGTGCAGTAGTCACAAAGTAGGTCATACCATTGCTCCATATTTTTTTGTATGGAAAATCGGTTAAGGTTTTTACCAGTTCATTGTAAGATAATCTACAAGTCAACTCAAAGGTATTGTGTGAGCGATCGTTGCCATAATCAGCGATGCTGCCTAGATGCTCCGCCGTACCTTCGTGCATGAATAGCATTTGATCTGCCACGGCTTCGATCTCGTGTAGGTGCTGGGAGCTTATAATAATTGCCATGGGGTCGCGTAGGCTCTTAGCGAGATTTTGCAAATCGGTCAGCACCGTGACCTGAGTTTTGATGTCCAGGTTCGCTAATGGTTCATCAATGATGAGTAGCTGAGGTTTCCACACCAAAGCTTTTGCCAGCGCAAAGCGAAGTTTAAAGCCACCTGAAAGCTGCTGCCAGCTATTATCCAGATAAGGAGCAAGCCCTAGCCGCTGAACGATATAGTTCACTGCCTTTTGGTTGGCTGTACCTTTGATGCCGTGCATCGCAGCTTCGTATTTGAGATTGTTTAGCAAGGAACCGTTCCACCTGATTACTTCCTGCGGCACATAAGCAATCTGCTGCTTGAGTTTTACCCAGTCTAATCTTTTTCCTCGCTGGAATAAGGGATAACATAATTCGCCGGAGTCTCGCGCCAGATCCCCCGCCAAGATGCGGAAAAGGGTAGTCTTGCCAGTGGCATTTTCACCCACTAAACCCGTAATCTCGCCCAGGCGCAATTCCAGGTGCTCCAATTCCATTGTAAAGCCGGTGCTGCGGTAGCGCTTTTTTAGGTTTTTAGCTTCCAGTACGGTTTTGGAATCAACAGCCTTGGACTTGGCGCGCTCGGCAATTTGTTGCTCCTTTGCGCTAATGTTGTTCTTTGTTTCAGGCGTGTAGTTCTGGATAACTTGGTCAATGATTTTTTCCAGTTCTTGAACAATTTTCGCTTGCTCTGCATCATCCGTCGCCGTTGACAAATCCATTTTGAGCAGGATCACTTCATCTTCCCATTGCGCATTGGCAGCATAGCGCCGCGCAAAATCCATGAGCAAATCCGCGCCGCTGAGCGGATGTTGCTGCAAGGTTTGTCTGATTTGTGCTGCGCTACTATGCAAATGCTCCGTCATGCGTTCCCAGTTTATTCAAGGCAGTACTGAGGGTTAGTAAAATCCGGTGTGCGATCTTCCGTTTCGATAGCTTTGCCGTTTCATAAGGTATGATGTCCAAGCGTTCCTCTTTTGTCAATTCGTAAAAATCCATGCTCAGGATGATTACCTCATCCTCCATTTCTGCTTGGAACTCCCGTACAAAATCTATCAACCGCTTTACCGCCCGCTCCATGTCGGCAGCAGCAATGCAATCTTTAATCTCGTTTCGTCTGGCTAATATGTCGTTTGCAGGAATCAAAAGCGAGATGTGATGGGTTTTAGGGTTTAATTAATTATTTTCTATTTTAACAAATTTAATAATATCGTTGAAATTTTCTACCTATAAAAATAAAAAACGCTACCAGCCCTTAGCTCGCAGCGTTTTTTAGTACTAAATATTTACAGCTTACTATTGCTCGTTCATCACAATGCTCCACATGCCGCGCAGATCGCCCTCAGCGTAACCGATAGCCTGGTCGCTGGGGTACAATTGCTCAATAACGGCGTAATTTTCGGGTTGGAGCGTCTCACCCAGTTTGCCGTGGCAATTGGTACACAAGGTTTGCAGCGCGATTGGAGCATAGAAGGCCACTTCGCCATTAGCAAGCTGTTCTACGATGGGTTTTACAGCCTGGCCGCTCTCCCACTCTGCTTTAAATTGATTGAATACCGCCTGTTCGCGCTCGTTCATGGCATTGGCGGGATTCCGGGGCTTGTCGCTCACCCGGCGGATGACGGCATTGTGGATTTGGGAGAGGCTGTCGGCGATCGGATAAGCAGCTACGTTGCAATATTGCACCGCATTCGGCACGCCACTGGCTTCCATGGCCTGCTTGAGTTGAGTGCTCATGGTCATCTGGGTAATACCGGCAATTTCAAGACCTTTTTCTACAAAGGCAGTGGCATTGGCAGTAGATTGATCTTCGGTGGGAGTTTTTCGGTTGTTGCAGGCTGCAAGGAAGAAGAGGATGGCAAAAACGGAGAGGATAAATCTGGTTTTCATAGGTTCAGGTTTTTGAGTGGAATGGCAAGCGGCCAAAATGACCGCCCGCCTTCTTCATTTATAAGTGTTGACAAAACAATTCTTAGAGAACGGCTTCCACCGCAGCGTCGATTTCCTCCTGTGCGATGGTCGTCGGACAGACGTACTCGGTTTTGGGCAAACCTTCGGTGGCTTCGATGGCTTTCCAGCCACCTTTGATGTCAATTACATTTTCAAAACCTCTGGCTTTCAGAATAGATGCTGCAATCATGGAGCGATAACCACCAGCGCAATGCAGGAAGTATTTTTCATCGCGGTTGATCTTGCTCATATTGCTGTTGATATAATCCAAAGGCAAATTCTCCGCGTCGTTCAAATGCTGCGCCAAGAACTCGGTCGGCTTGCGCACGTCCAGAATATGCTCGGCTTGACCGGCGGCATAGCGCTTCTCCAGTTCTTCCGCGGAGATGGATTCAATAGTGTCCACTTCTTTACCCGCTGCCCGCCAGGCTTCGATGCCACCTTTGAGATAGCCTATAGTATTGTCGTAGCCTACACGCGCGAGGCGGGTCACGACTTCTTCAGCGCGGTCTTCATCACAAACGAGCACAATCGGCTGCTGCAAATCAGGGATCAACGCCCCCACCCAGGGAGCAAAGCTACCGTCGATGCCGATAAAAATGGAATTCGGAATAAAGCCCTGATGGAACACATCTTGATGGCGGGTATCCAGCACCAGCGCGCCTTCGCTTTCTACGATGGCTTCAAGCGCATCCGGGCTAAGCGGTACAGCGCCTTTTTCCAAAACGGAATCGATGCTTTCGTAACCGGTTTTATTCAGCATCGCGTTTTTCGCGAAATATTGCGGCGGCGGCAACAAACCAGTAGTCACTTCTTTGATAAATTCGTCTTTGCTCATGTCTGCACGCAGCGCGTAGTTGTTATGCTTCTGATTGCCCAGCGTATCCCAGGTTTCTTTGCTCATGCTCTTGCCGCAAGCCGAGCCGGCGCCGTGCGCAGGATAAACCAGCACCTCATCGGGCAAGGTCATGATCTTGTTGCGTAAGCTATCGTAAAGCCAGCCGGCCAGGTCTTCTTTGGTAATGCTACCCGCTTTCTGCGCCAAATCCGGGCGGCCCACATCGCCGATGAACAGCGTATCACCGGTGAAGATCGCGTATTCCTTGCCGTTTTCGTCCAACAGCAGGAAGGTGGTACTCTCCGGCGTATGTCCAGGCGTGTGCAGCACGCGGAAGGTGACTTTACCTACCTTGAGTTCTTCGCCGTCTTTGGTTTCGTATTTTTCAAACTGGGTTTTTGCACCTGGTCCATATACGATGGTAGCGCCGGTCTTCTTTGCCAGATCGAGGTGCCCTGACACGAAGTCGGCGTGGAAGTGCGTCTCAAAAATGTATTTCAGCTTTGCGCCTTCTTTCTCTAATTTTTCGATGTAAGGTTGGGTCTCACGCAGCGGATCAATGATCACAGCTTCACCGTTGCTCTCGATATAATAAGCCCCCTGCGCCAGACAACCCGTATAGATTTGTTCAACTTTCATGGTGTTCAACTTTTAATACTTACGAATATATGAAACAATCTTCATGCAATTTTCGTTTGACTGCATTTTTTTGATTTTGAATTACTAAGCGCGCTTCAAGCGTTTGACATCGCTCCAACTGCCGCCGTTATAGACATTTTTAATGCCTTTAGATTTGAGAAAATTCAGTGCCTGTCCGCTCCGGTTGCCGCTACGACATACCAGTACAATCGGCCCGTTCATGTTTTTGAATTCATCCAGTTTACCCGGCAAGCCGCTCAACGGAATATTCGTGGAACCTTTCAAATGTCCGAAGAAAAACTCCAGTCGCTCGCGCACATCTACCACGGTTGCGTCGGGCTTGGCTAAAATATCCTGTAATTTCATGTTTTTGAATGCATTTAATTTGATAATCATGGTGCAAAGATAAGCCAACGTTGTACCATCAATCAGTGATGGAAATCACATGCAGGTTTTTATTCCAGTGGGAATCTCAATTGTCGGGCTTGAACATTCACCCCAGTCTATACGCTTCATTTACAGGAAGAAACACAAACATAAATATAGTTCGTATGAAAGAAGTAAAGCATTTTAAGGATAAAGAAGCCATTGAAAAACTAAAGCGTCTCATTAATGAATCCAATGTGTGCATGATGTGTACCAACCTCGAGGAGGCGCCGGTTTCCACCTGCCCGATGGCCACTCAGCAAGTAAATGAAAACGGTGAAATCTGGTTTGTCAGCGACAAAAACAGCGATCATAACCGCGATATCAAAGCGGATGAACGGGTGCAACTCATTTATGCCAATCCCGCCAAGGCTACTTATGCCAGTATTTACGGCAAGGCCAAGGTATTGGAAGATACTAAAAAAGCGGAAGGTTTGTGGTCGGCGGAAGTGAAACCCTGGTTTGAGGATGGTAAAAAGTCCGAAAACCTGAGCGCGATCCGCGTCCTTCCGGAAGAAGGTTTTTATTGGGACGCCAAAGAAGCGAATCTTAGCTCGTCGCTGTCCATGTTTTTTACAGTAGCAGATGAAAACGCCGGGATGCACAGAATGCGGGGCAAACTCCAGCCTTGATATTTAACCGTGTAAATAAAGTTATGTAAAATATTATATCCGATCTTAATCGGACGGAGAGGCTATTTTATTTCCAACTACCATAAAAAAAGGGTTGACCCAAAGAGAGTCAACCCTCATCACCAAAAAAATCTTGTTTGTTTATAGCTCCGTAGCTTGTTCTACAAATTCCGTCATCGGCAGATCGGTTTCCTTTAATGCTTTGAAACCACTCTTGATGTTGATGAGATTTTCAAAGCCGCGTGCTTTCAGGATGGAGGCTGCGATCATCGAGCGGTAGCCACCGCCGCAGTGCAGGTAATATTCGTTGTCCCGATCCACTTCGCTCATATTTTTGTTGATAAAATCCAGCGGAAAGTTCTGGGCATCAATGATATGCTGGGCATCATATTCACTCTCGCGACGTACGTCCAGCAGGTTCACGTCTTCTTTTTTGTAAATTTTCTCAAATTCTTCCGACGTTACCTCAGGAATAGAATCCACTTCTTCACCGGCCTTTACCCAGGCTTCAAACCCACCCTTAAGATAACCAATGGGGTTATCATAACCTACTCTGGATAAGCGGGTTACAACTTCCTCTTCTTTGCCAGGCTCGCAAATAAACAGAATTGGCGTTTGCAAATTTGGAATTAAAGCGCCCACCCATGGCGCAAAATTATCGTCGATACCAATAAAGATCGTACCCGGA
>CAZGAU010000002.1:92189-97073 GCA_964523725.1 uncultured Saprospiraceae bacterium | reverse complement strand
CTCTGGTATTTCCGGGGGCACGCCAATAGCGCCTGGGCTTTGCAACCCAAACTCGAACGCTCAATCCTCACGTACCAGGAAAAGGCATTGTTTGACGAATTCAAGCGCACTGCGCATTTGTACGCCAACGATACCAATCACAAAGTGGAAACCCGCGTGGAATGGCTCTCGCTGATGCAGCACCACGGCGCGCCGACCCGCCTGCTCGACTGGACCCGCTCGCCCTATGTAGCGGCATTTTTTGCGGTAAACGACCTGAAAGTGGACGATGATGCAACGGCCGCAGTCTGGGCGGTCAATATCTCGGAGATTTTTAAGGAAATGCGCAAGAAAAACGAAAAAGATATTCGTTACAAACCGCTTTTTGATCGAAACTATTTGCAACAGCAGACCTTGCCGGATACTGATTTTGGTGGTATTTTCCTCTCGGAATGGTACGAGGAGGAGGATTTTAAATTTCCTTCGGCGGTGCTGCCTATCGCGCCGTACTATGCGCATCCGCGCCTGACGATCCAGCAGGGGGTATATCTGGCGCAAACCCGACTTTCCAAAGACAACGAGGTGACGATGGTACCTTTTGAAATCGCTTTGCAGGATACCATGGAAGGTGAATTCGATGGCCGCTGGATTCGTAAGTTTTATCTGCCTTCGAAGCTGCGCCCGCAGATGCTGCGCGAGCTGAATGCCATGAATATCAACGATGCTACGCTGTTTCCGGGGCTGGACGGTTTTGCCAGATACCTGGCTAAGAAGGTCTCTGTACTGCTGGATGAGATCAAAAATGGCGAGGATGATGACTAACGGCGAACCTCATATGCATACCATCGAAGACGTTCTTAGAGAACTCAACCGGATCATCGAAAATGCGGTGCAGTCGAATGATTATCTGGGCGTCTTTGCTTATGTTTATTGGCGCACTACGCAACGCATTCAGGAAGGAATAGCTCAGGGCGAATTTGCAAACCCTGAAAAAATGGAACGCTTCGATGTGGCTTTCGCTAAACGTTATATTGATGCTTATTGGCAATTCAAAGATGGACAAACGCCTACGCAATCCTGGCTTACTTCGTTTCATGCCCGGCTTCAAAAACTCACGCTGATGCAGCATCTGCTTATGGGTATGAACGCGCATATCAATCTGGATTTGGGTATCGTGGCAGCCAAGGCGGCGCCTGGCGAGAAAATACAGGAAATTGAAGCTGATTTTATGAAAGTAAATGCCATTTTGGCAAGCCTGACGGATGAAATGCAAGCGCGCATGGGGCGGGTATCGATATTGATAGCCTGGCTGGATAAAATCGGTGGAAAAAAAGATGAACTGGTGGCAGACCTGGGGATTTTGCTTTCCCGTGAGTACGCCTGGTTTGTGGCGCGTCAATTGGCGATGCGCAGCCCGGAGGAACAAGTAAAATATATTCAAAAAGTAGATCAGGATATTGCCAGATTAAGCCGCACGATCCAGGAGCCTCCGGGCAGAATTTTCAAATTTTTACTGCGAATCGTCAGCTGGTTTGAAGAAAAAAATGTTCAAAAAATAATTGATAACTTGCGTAAATAACCTTCAAGAACAAGTGCATGGAACCAAAACCAATGACCGCCAGAGAATACTTTCAGAGCCTGACCATTCTTCACGCTGCGCTATTGTCGGGGCAGGTGATAATGGCCGTAATTTTTTATTTTTTCTTCAATGCGAATCAGCCGCCAGTGACGGGGCGAGAAGCAACCGGGCAAATGGAAGTTTATCTTATCGGAGGTCTGATGATTGTGGGCGTGCTGGCGAGTTCGCAGTTGTTTAATACGCGGCTGCAAAAAGTCAAAAACGAAGAAAGCCTGAGTGCAAAGCTGGCGGGCTACCGTTCCGCTTCGATCCTGCGGTACGCCTTGCTGGAAGCGCCTTCTATTGCTGCCATTGTGATGTATATGCTGACCAATAATCTGCTGCTGCTGATTTTTGCCGGTATGATTGTCATCTTGTTCCTGATCTATCGGCCTACAAAAGAGCGCGTAGTTACTGATTTAGAACTAAGCCCGTCTGAGCAAGCCAAGTTAGATGACCCAAACGCAATTGTCACCGAAATCAATCGTTGATCTTTCTATCTATTTTCAAAGAAATGTTTTGTTTGGCAGAGAATTGCTGCGCTTCTTCGGCTGGAATCGGGATATGAACGAGGCTGTTTTGTATAAAAACTTCCAGGAAATATTGATCTCCGTTTTGAATTACGTCAATTTTTTTGCCGCTTAAATTTCCGATTGGATTGATTTGCAAAATCTCGGAAAGTTTGATTTCCTGGATTTTACCGTTTTGTAACGCAAAGACCCGATTCGCCATTTTTACAATCTCCTCCACATCATGGCTGACCAGAATGATTGTTAAATTAAATTTTTTATGCAATTGTAAAATATAGTCTTGCAAACGTTTGCGCGTTTCTAAATCCAAAGCAGAGAGCGGTTCGTCCAGCAATAAAATCCTGGGTTGATTCACCAGCGCTCTGGCCAGCGCCACGCGTTGCTGCTGTCCTCCGGAAAGCGTGTTGGGAAAGCGGTCAGTGAGGGCTTCCAGTTCCATGATTTGAATTAATTCTTCAACAATATCCTTAGCTTGCCCGGGGCGAAGCGCGTAAGTCAAATTTCTCCGTACAGTCATATTCGGAAACAAGGCATAATCCTGAAAAACAATACCGATTGGACGTTTTTGGGGCGGAAGATTTATCTTTTGAGCCGTCGCCAAACAAGTTTGGCCACCACATACAATCGTGCCGCTTTCATCAGCTTCCGTTAGGCCTGCGATCAGGCGCAGCAATGTTGTTTTGCCGCTACCAGAAGGTCCGGTAAGCGCAATAAATTCGCCCTCAGTCACTTGCAGGTGCACATCCAGCATGAGTTCGCCTTCGGCGGAGAGGAGTTTTTTTCGAACTTGAGCATTCAGCATTATTTATAACAGGCGTTTTGCTTTGCGATTGAAGGTATAAACAACCATCAGAATTACAAACGAAAAAATCAGCAAAACCGCCGCGTACTGATTGGCTACGGCATAATTCAAACTTTCTACCTCGTCGTAAATAGCGATGGAAGCTACGCGGGTTTCGCCGGGAATATTGCCGCCGATCATCAGTATAACACCAAATTCGCCAACGGTATGCGCAAAAGACAGCACCGCACCGGTGAGCAGGGAGGGTTTGATATTGGGCAACAGCACTTTGAAAAAAGTTTCCCAACGGGATTTGCCCAGGGTATAAGAGGCTTCCTTTAGATTGGAAGGGAGATTTTCGAATCCCGATTGTACTGGTTGCACCATAAACGGCAGGCTATAAATGACCGACCCGACGACCAGCCCGGTAAACGTGAAAACCAACCTGAGATCAAAATGCTCTTGCAACCAGGCGCCCAGCCAGCTATTCGGCCCAAAAGCAATGAGTAAATAGAATCCCAAAACAGTAGGCGGCAGCACCAGGGGCAGACTAACCAAGGCTTCCAGAACTGGTTTTACACGGGCACGCCAGGAGGAAAGCGCATAAGCCAGCGGTACTCCGATAAGCAGCAACAGCAGCGTAGTAATGGTTGCCAGTTCGAAGGTAAGAAGCAGGGTTTGACCAAAGTCGCTGTTCATTGTTTGAATTTACCGGTTTTATTGACTATTTGTCTGATTTACAGGTAGTTGATAGCCATGTTTTTCCAGGATCGCGCGTCCTTTTTCGGAGAAAAGATAGTCAAAAAATCGCTGACTGGCTTCGGGATGTTCCGTATTCCCAAATTTGGTGATAATCACACCCTGCTGAATAGGTTCATAAGCCGCGGCATCTATTTCGACCCAAGCGCCTTTGCCCTGCATTTCCGGAGCCAGCACAATGGATTTTGCAGTGAAGCCGAGTTCGCAGGCGCTGGAAGTAATGTACTGATTGGTTTGGGCGATGCTTTCACCATACACGAGTTTGGGTTGAATCTGGTCGTACAGATTGTAATGTCGCAAAAGCCGGATCGTCTGCTCGCCGTAGGGTGCGGTGGCCGGATTGGCAATGGCGATTTTCTGAACAAGTGGATTTTTTAAAATATCCAAGCCATTTGCCAGATCAAACCCTTGGAACGTCCACAATACAAGTGTTCCGTAGGCATACACGCGCGGCGGCGCAGTCGCGAAACCGTTTTTATAAAGGGTATCCGGGTATTTTACATCCGCGGAAACGAAGATATCATAAGGCGCTCCTTGTAGAATTTGCGCCGTGAGTTTTCCGGAAGAACTAATTACTTGATCCACAGGAATGCCGGTTTCTTTTTCAAATTTCTTCTCGATTTCTTGCATTGCAAACTGGACATTCGCAGCTACGGCAATTAATAACTTTTCCTGATTGGGATCTGCTTTTTTATTACAACTTGAAAAAATCAAGAGAATGAGTAAAATCCAGGTGTTGGAGTGCAGAATTGATTTGAAATTGCTATCAAGCATAAAGAAAAATAAAAATGTTTTACAAGAAATTGAAGTTGTTCTACTTTTCCTCGTCACCAGTCTCCCAAGTCACGCTTTCACGCCAATTCCGCCAACTCCAGCCAACGCATCTCTTTCTCCTCCAGCGTATCGTTGATCTCACTCAATTCTTTTCCGAGTTTTTCAATCATCTCCGGCGTCAGCTCGGTAGAATTGAATTGCGACATAATCTCGGCTTTGCGGGTTTCCATGCGCTTGATTTCCTTTTCCAGCTTGTTCATTTCCTTGCGTTCGTCCTGGCTGAGGCGGGGGCGTTCGCTCTGGGACTGTTCCTGTTCCTTGGACTTTTGTTGTTCGGCGCGCTCCTGGCGGCGTTGCTCGCGTTCACGTTCTTTCAGAATTTCACGATATTCGGAATAATCGCCATTAAAATCCTTGATTTGACCATTGCCTTCAAAAACGAA
>CAZGAU010000002.1:90703-92089 GCA_964523725.1 uncultured Saprospiraceae bacterium | reverse complement strand
TTTCGACTAAAGAGAAAGCGTTCGAGCAATTGCGCGGCGCTCATTTTTTGTCCTTTTGCCAAAGGGATATATTCTGCGATGTCTTGCACCGCATCGATGACGCGCCTGTCTTCCTTGAGCTGGATGCCGTCCTGGGTGTAATAACCAAACACTGTATTATCACCAATGACCACTTTGCCGGTATCGGTGTGAATTTCCTTGGTGAGTAGCTTCAGAAAAGTCGTTTTTCCAACGCCATTGGGCCCCACGATGCCCACGCGCTCATTTTTCTTGAATTTGTAGTTAAAACCTTCCACAATATTTAAGTCATCGTAGCTCTTGCTGACATTATGCAATTCCAGAATTTTCTTGCCCAGCCGCTGGCCCTGAATGTCGATTTGCACATCTTTGTCCACCTGTACATTGGAAACCTTTTCCTCCAGATTGTAATAAGCATCCACACGTGCCTTGGCTTTGGTGGTACGAGCCTGTGGGGAGCGGCGCACCCAATCCAGCTCTCGCTTCATCAGTTTTTGGTTTTTTTCTAGTTCGGCGCTTTCGGTTTCTTGTCGGATTGCCTTTTTTTCTAGGTACTCTGAGTAGTTGCCAGTATATCGATACAATTGCCCGCCTTCCAGTTCTATAATTTGATTACAAATCCGCTCCAGAAAATAGCGATCGTGCGTGACCATAAACAGCGTCAGATTGGGCTGCTGCATATAAGTTTCCAGCCATTCGATCATATCAAGATCGAGGTGGTTGGTCGGCTCATCCAGAATAAGGAATTCCGGTTCGTCGATAATGAGCTTTGCTAAAGCCAGGCGTTTTTTTTGCCCGCCAGACAAGTTTTTGACGAGTTGATCGTACTGGAAAATTTTAAATTTGGAAAGAATTTCCTTGATTTTGGCTTCAAAATCCCAGGCTTTCAGGTCATCCATTTTAGTCAGAATAGCCTGCATTTCTTGGGCATCTACCAAACCAAGCATGGCCCGTTCGTAGTTTTTGACCGCCTGGATCATCGGATTGTCCGAATCAAAAATGGCATCCAGAATGGTGTCTGCTTCATAGAATTCGGGCTCCTGCACCAAGTAACCAACCCGGATGTCGCGCCGCATCAGCACACTGGCATTTTCACCCTCCGCCGATTCGATACCCGCAATCACGCGCAGCAGGGTACTTTTGCCGGTGCCGTTTTTTGCCACCAGCGCGATTTTCTGCCCTTTGCTGATCTGAAGGGAAATATCGTCGAATAGTACCTTTTCGCCGTAAGTCTTGGTTACGTTCTCAAGTGATAAGTAATTCACTGGTTCTCTGTTTTCTGCCCACAAAAATAGCGTAAAACCTCAAATGTTATACACCATGCTGAAAACAGAACAGGTAAGGGGAAAGTTTCTTCAGAAAAGAATA
>CAZGAU010000002.1:0-90603 GCA_964523725.1 uncultured Saprospiraceae bacterium | reverse complement strand
ATACACCATGCTGAAAACAGAACAGGTAAGGGGAAAGTTTCTTCAGAAAAGAATATCTACTGCCAGTTCAAAATCAATGTTGGCGCTGGTTATATTTTCTCCGGGGCGTATGGTGGAGGATTCGGAATACGTTTTGCCAGCGGGCTCCCGATACACTTCGATTTCTTGCTCCTTCAAATTGACGATCCAGTACTCCGGGATGCCGGCTTCGGCGTAGAGCTGCTTTTTAATAGTACGGTCTTTCATCAAAGTGGTATCAGCTATTTCAATGATCAGAAGAACATCTTCCGGGGTAGGATGATACGCGCGATACTTGTCTTTTTTGAATTTAGCAATACCTATATCTGGTTCCGGTTCGGAATATTGATTGATACGAATAGGGTTTTGTGTTCGGATAATGGCTTTGCCACGTAATTGAAAATTCAACTCTGCGCTAAGTGTATCTACAACGCTCGCGTGCAAACTCTTAATCGGACTCATTTGTATAATTTCGCCGTTGATTAATTCCACCCGGTCGGTCGGCTTGAGGATGCCAACTTCCGCCATTTTGTAGTAATCATCTACTGTAAATAACTGTCTTTTGAGCTGAACGGCCATGCGGATTTGCTTTTTACAAAAATAATGATTTAAGTTTAATAAAGCTATGACAGCTTCCGTCCCAAAACAAAAAAGACCTTCCAGATCAAATCTGGAGGGCCTTTCTCTTTTGTGTTTAAAAAAAATTAGTTAGCCCGAATCAAGTCATGAATGATGTTCACCGTTTCGTGAATATGTACATCCCGTTGGACAGACTTGATGAATTCTTCATTGCGTGCCTTCGAGCTTTCATTGCTGTTGATCTTTTCCTTATCGGTGGTTATATTCTTTACACCCGCGTTGACCACATCCTTGAATAATTCATTAAATGCTTTATTCTCAACTTCGCGCTTTTCAGAAAGCTTCACGAAGGCTTCCAGATTGAGCGGGTAGCTTGTTTCGTCGCGTTGCGCTTCGATCATTTTAGCATGCTCAACGATTTTCTGGAACGCAGCGTTATCCGAAATACGCTTTTGGCTCTTGGTTTTGATTTTATCCAGATTGCGAACCTGGAATACATTTTGCTGATATTTCAGCGGTGCAATTTCCGTCCATGCCAATGGGTATTCGTAATCTTTTTCACCAATTTCTACAAATTGGTAATTGTCTGGCAAAATCACATCCGGTACAACACCCCGCAATTGTACAGAACCACCGTTCACACGGTAGTATTTTTGAATTGTCAGTTTCACCTCGCCCAACGGCTTGATTTCATCGTGACCCATCACCAGTCTGTCAAGATCCCAGAAACGCTGAACGGTTCCTTTTCCATAAGTAGATTTGCTGCCAACGATCACCGCGCGTCCATAATCCTGAAGCGCTGCTGCCAGAATTTCAGAAGCTGAAGCGCTGAAATTATTGACCATCACAGCTAAGGGGCCATCGTATTGTACCTTAGGATCAACATCTTCCCAAACCTCCGGCTCTCTGCCCCGGGATTTCACCTGTACGATCGGACCTTTTTCAATAAACAGGCCCGACATATTGACTACCTCGTTCAGATAACCGCCGCCATTGTTGCGCAGGTCAAGAATAATACCCTTTACATTTTCCTTTTTGAGCTTGGCAATTTCGTTAGCGATATCTTTTGAACAAAGGCGTCCGTCTTCATTTTCATAGTCTCCATAAAAGCTTGGAAGGTAAATGTAGCCGATCTTCTCGTCCTGTGTAGTACCGTCCAGAATCAGGGATTTGGCAAAAGTTTCTTCAAAAACCACTACATCTCGAATGATCGACACTTCTTTGATCACCCCGTCGGCCCTTTTCACAGTCAGACGCACCTTGGTGCCCTTTTCACCCCGGATGAGTTGAACTACATCTTCCACCTGCATGCCCGTTACGTCCTTTGGCTCTCCGTCACCTTGAGCTACTTTGATAATCAGGTCATTTTCCTGCAGTTCCTTACCATTCCAGGCGGGGCCACCCACGACGATGGATGCGACTTTCGTATAATCTCCGGTTTGCTGGAGGCGTGCGCCGATACCTTCCAGACGGCCCGACATACGCAGGTCAAAGTTTTGTTTGTCATAAGGCTCGAGATAATCAGAGTGCGGATCGTAGATATTTGTCACCGTACTGATATAATACCCCAAACGAGTGGAGCGCTTGATTTTCTTCAGGCGGTCGAACCAGCCATCGTAAGCTTCCATCACGCTTTCACGAGCTTCTTTTTCAAGTTGTTCTACAGACTTGCGCTCACCTTCTTCGCCAACTTGCTTTTGGGCTTCCAGGTTATCTGCCACACGGGTAACCACCTCGTATTTGAGATATTTTTCCCAAAATGCTTTTAATTCAGCATCATTCTTGGGATAATCGCGCTTTTCACTATCAAGCTCAATGGATTCAGTTTTACTCAAATCAAAAGGCTGCGCCAGAATTTCGCGATAAAACCCCTGGGTTTTATCAATGCCCGCATTCAGTAGTTCGAGGGATAAATCGAAGAAATCGAAGTTGCCAGCCAATGCCTCATCATCCAGTTCTTTTTTATATTTTTCCAACTGCCGGAGATCTTCCTGCGTCAGAAATCGCTTGCCGCTATCGATCCGATCCAGATATAAATCAAATACTTTTTGAGAAAAATTATCATCCACAGCTTGAGGCTGAAAATGTAATTGCCCCATAATTTTCAGGACGGAAAACATTAACAATGCTTCTTTTTCTTGGTTATCAACTTTCGGATAGAAAGCCGCTATCAGTAGAGTAACCAATAGTACCGAAAAGAAGATCGGTCCTCTCAACTTCATAAGTTTACTTTTTATAGTTTTGAAGGAAAGCATTTCCATTAAATTCCAAATTGGTCGCTTTAGTATTAACGACAACAATTCAATAAAGATATGGTTTTGACGTAAAATGTTTGGCCTATAATAATGCCAAAATTGCTTTTAACAAAATAATAACATAAGGTTTTGGATGCTAACAGGATTTTTTCGTAGTATAAGCATTTTCTCAAGGTGGCGATAAAGTTACATTCTTTTCGCCATTTCTGCAATCCGTTAACATTACAATAAGGAAAGAAAATGGGGTATCGAACACAAAATTTGGCAGGATTTGAAAAATAAAAAAGAACAAAATAATATGTTCCGGCAGGTTCACTTGCTGAAAATCTGCCGGAACACTTTTCTTAAGGTTTAATCTGTTTGCCGAGCCATTTATCGAGCACTGTACAACCAGCATACGTAGGATCAATTGAAACAAAAGTACCGTCAATTTTATCTGTAACCCAATTGTTTATAAATTCATTTTTCTTCGATTCTATTGCTGCTTTCTGGATTTTGGAATAATCCAGTTCCAGGCTGGCGCGGTGCGGTGCGGTGCGGGAATCCAGCAATACAATGCGGAAATAGGTCTCACCTAAAGGTGAATTGAACGGAAACGGCTTAGAAATATCCCCCACTTTCATCGTATCAATGGTAAAATAGATATCCGGATCGAGATCGCCAATTTCAAAAAAGGTGTTTCCGGTAGCCGGGTTTACAATGCGTCCATCGTTGGTGAAACTTTGGGTATCTTCATCAGAGAAGCGTTTCACTGCTATCGAAAAAGATAAAGAATCCCGGGTGATAAGGGTACGTACCGAATCCAGGTGAACCCGCGCACGCTCGATGTCTTCATCCGTAATTTCAGGCTTGATGAGGATGTGGCGTACGTGAATGGAGTTACCCCTACGCTCCAGTAGTTGAATCAGGTGAAAACCAAAATCACTTTCCACAATTTCGGAAATTTCGCCCTTCTCCAGGTTGTAGGCAGCAGCTTCAAATTCGGGTACAAATTTCCCGCGCTTGGTCCAGCCAAGGTCACCGCCAACGCGGGCAGAACCGCCATCATCTGAGAACTTCTGCGCCAAGGCGGCAAAGTCTTCACCGCCTTCCACAATTCGCTGACGGAGGGTTTTGAGTTTTTCAATCGCTTTCTGGCGTTCTTCAGGGTTTACCTTGGGTTTGTACACAATTTCCCGGATTTCTACTTCCGCGTTGAAATATGGTAGGCTGTCTTTTGGGATATTGTTGAAAAACTTTTTCACCTCGGAGGGGGTCACGGTCACGTCTCTCATGATTTGTCCACGCATCCTGTCAACAAGAATCTGGCTTCTCAAATCCTCCCGAAACTGTTCTTTCACCTCGTTGATGGTCTGGCCGTAGTAAGCTTCAAATTGGGTAACATCATTGTTCATATAACTCAGAATCCGGTCGATACGAGCATTCAGCTGTGTTTCTACTTCTTCTTCCGACACCTCCACGCTATCCAGCTTTGCTTGATTGAGCAATAATTTGGAGGTCAGGATTCCGTCAATAATATCGCAACGAATATCTTCGGGAATGGTTGGATTTTGAGCTGACAAAAGCGCATACTGTTCTTCCAGTTCTGACAACAAGATCAACTCACCGCCCACTTTTGCGATTACTTTGTCAATAACTGCCCGTTGTGCAAATACACTCATGGAAGCCAACAAAACACAAGCTATAAAGCCTAATTTTTTCATGATGTCTCTTTTGAAATTATACCTTGATTGTAGGGTTTGTTTTTGGAGGATGAAATATGTTGCTCCTCAAGTATTTAATGCTTTATTGTGTGTAAATTTCGATGTTGTTGCGCCGCATCTCCAATTCATACATTTCTTCTTTTTTCTCTTCCAGAATTTTGATTTTCCGGTTGCGAAGGATCGTTTTTTTGATCCCTTCCTCCACATAAGAAATGGGGGCAATCTCATTTTTGTTTTTCACCTCAAAAATTTTGAGGAAATACTGATAATCAGCATCGCGATGCTTGAGCTCCCGGCGCGATATATTTTCTGTGGAGACCATACCCTGAGGAAATTCAACGGCAATATCCTCGATCCGGTACCAGGTACTGTCTTCCAGCAGGTGTGCGTTGGCATACTGAGCACAATAATCGACCAGTTGCAGGTAGCTTTCCTGTTTGGAGACATTGTTCCAAAGTCCTTCGACTTTTTCGAGCTCCGGCGCAGAGCGCGACACTTTCACAAAGAAACAACGCACGATCGGGCTTTCGAGCTGATACTGTTCCTGGTGTTCATTATAGAACTCCAACAATTCATCCGCTGTTACTAAGGAATCCAGAAACTGTTCCACAATTATTTTTTCATAATTGTGCCGCACCAGGGAGGCCCGGTAATCCCTTACCAACTTGTCGATATTCAGGTCGCTGGGAATATTTTTTTCCGCTTCGTAAAGGAGGATCGCTTCCCTGATCCAACGCTCTATGTAGGCATTGATAATCAATGAACTATCTTCGCCAGTTGTTCCTTCCGGAAACATACCATCCATTTCCGAAAGGTAAAGCGTTTTGTTATGCACCTTGGCCAGCAAACGATCTTCAGCTTCCTGCTTTTGTACAAACTGGCAGCCCCCCCAATATAATCCTGTTAACAACAAAATCCATCCAAAATTCAAACGCATCTTCATCCGATCTTCCCTCCTTATTCTTAAGGTTTTGATTTAACCAAGCTTTCCAGTACCTTTTGATTTATATCCACTTTATATTCCTTACGTAGCTGTTCAACCCATTTTTGCTCCAGATAGTCCTGATAATCAGCAATTACGTAGCCACGCGCTTCTTTGAGTGTTTTCAAACCCGGAGGAATCACTTCCACGATTTTGTCAAAGCTGGAAGAACCGTCGCGGTTGATCTGCAAACGCCCGGTCTCGCCTACATTCCACACACTGGTGGTACCAGGTTTTCTTTCCAATGTTTTTTCAGCATAAGTCACTACTACTTGATCTTCCGTATTGAATTGTTGCAATACTTGCTCGGAAGGACGTTTTTCAGCATAATCTTTGATAGCAACTACTTTCGCCCGGCTTTCCGGTACAATTTTGAAAGTATGGATGATGGCTCGTTCTTCCCATTTATAGCGATCTTTTACGGTTTCGTAGAATTTCTCCAAACCAAGGGTATCCTGCGAAGCTTTGTCCCACACTAATAATTTAGTGGCTTCAAACAGTAAAATACCTTCCTCATACTCGCGCATCAGGGCTTTGAATTCAGGATATTTCACTTCCAACTGGGATTCTTCAAAGCGCAGACAAACATCATTTACGTATTCCTGATACAAATTGTCAACAGCAGCCTTTATACCAATGTCCTTCATGCGAATGCGCTTACCCGTTGCGCGGCTTGCATAGTCTGCAAATTCTGCCACTGTAGCCTGAGTCGTGGTTCCCAGAGTAAACAGCGTCTTGTCTCCGATTGAACTCTGATCCTTCCACTTAAAAGTGAAAAATACGTTGCTGTCCTGCGCGGCGATAAACTCATTCATTACCGCTGAGTTTTCCTTGAAATTGTTTTCCTTGCGGATACGCTCCAGCATAGCTACGCGCGCCTGCTCAAAGCGAGTATCTTGTTTGATCTTGGCCTCTAAACGACTCTTTTCGATGTCAAAAGGTTGTATCGTGCGCTTACTGATTCTTTTGATAATATGCCAACCGATGCTAGTGCGAACCGGCTTGGAAATGGCCCCGTCTTTTTCAATGGCAAAGGCTGCATCCTCAAAACTTCTTTCATAACGGCCAATACCAAAAATACCCAGATAACCTCCACGAGTATTGGTAATATCATCGTCAGAAACCACGCCGACCATTTGCTCAAAGCTTTGATCCGGCTTTTGCAATTCGCTGTAAATACTGTCGATTTTTGCCTTGGCTGCATCAAAATTACCGTCTTTGGCTCTAGCCAGAATGTGTGCCACCTCTACTTCTCCGCGTGCCGGACGGCGCTCGCTTATTTTCACCATGTGATAACCCAGGCGCGTACGTACCGGACCTACTATTTTATTGAGAGGCGCCGTGTAAATGGCAGTTTCCAACTCATAAAAACCATTGGGCAGCGGCGCTACCAGCCAACCGATGTTGCCGGAATTTTCTTTGGCAGTGCGATCATCAGAAACTTCCTGTGCCAGTTTTTCAAAATTCTCACCTTTATCCAACCGCTTCTTGATCTCCATAATTTTTTCATAGGCCGGTAGCGAGTCTTCAGGCATAGGGTTAGTACCCGGCTCGCCGATTGTCACCAGGATATGACTCACATTTACATCCTGTTGTATGCGATCGTATAATTCCTTAATAAGCTTGTCGGTCACTTCGCGGTCAATCAGATAGGAATCCGCAAGTTGTTTGCGATAACCCGCCAATTCTGCATTCAAAGAAGGAACCGTATCGAGTTGCATGTCTTTGGCTTTCTGTACTTTCAATTTGAACTTTACATACAAGTCGAGATATTCCTGAAGGGATTTCTTGGAAAAATCAGCTTTGTCGCCGTTGGTTTTGGTATAAATGTAATTAAACTCAGAAACGTGAACCGGCGTACCATTTACTGAAAACAAAACGGGGTCATTTTGCTGCTGCGCGGATAGAAAAATCGGCATCAAGGCCAGTATCAAGATCAGGTTAACAATGCGCTGTATCATGGTTGTTCTTGGTTTTTAGTTTTCAAATAGAGGAAACGTAAAGGCCTGGCTTTAATTGCTTAACAAGCAACCATTCCGAAAAAGCGCTGCAAAGTTACGGATAATGTTGATTTGTGGAAATGCCCGGCTATATTATTGACAGATTGTTAACGGTTTGTATGGTGATTGTTCTCTAATTTTTAGAGATGTCTATTCTTCAAGTGACAATTTACATTCATTCCTGAATGTATACCCGCTTTACCCGTTCAGATATGGTGGTAAATACTTCCAACGGAATGGTATCATATACTTTTGCCAATTCCCGAACGGAAAGATTTTCACCAAAAATTTCCACTTCATCACCCTCGCGTGCCTGCGGAATGTCGGTAATGTCGATCATACACATATCCATGGCTACCGTACCCACAATTGGCGTCCGCTGTCCGTGAAGCCAGACTGAAAATTTGCCATTACCGGCTGTACGCCGCAAGCCATCTGCATAACCAATGGAAATTGTGCCGATGCGCGATACACGCTCTGCCCGCCAGCGCCGGCCATAGCCTACACTTTCGTCGGGCTGGATAATATGGATTTGTGAAATGGTGGCTTTCAGGGATAACACAGTGAAAAGTTTTTCTTTGAATTCTGCGAAATTGTCTAGGCCATACAAGCCAATGCCGAGTCGCACCATATCCATTTGCCAGTTGGGAAAACGATGTACGCCTGCGGTATTTAATGCATGTTTTATTGGTTGATAGCCAATTATTTTTGAAATTTGGGTGTACATTTTTTCAAACAAATGCAATTGTTCCAGCGTGAACGCATCGTGCTCGGGCGCTTCGCTGGCAGCCAGATGAGTGAAGACCGATTTCACTTTAATTTCCAGGTGTTGTTGCAATATTTCTACAAGTAGAGGCAACTCACTTTCCACAAAACCCAGGCGATGCATGCCGGTATCCAGCTTGAGATGGATCGGGAAAGACGGTTGATGGCCATTCTGGTTTTTGGTAAAAGCGACGTAGGATTGCAGCAATTGCAGCGAATAAATCTCGGGTTCCAGCTGATAACGGTGCATGGCATCGAAGCTGGCTTCTTCCGGATTGAGCACCATCATGGGCATATGTATTCCTTCCTTGCGAAGGTCAATACCCTCATCTGCATAGGCCACAGTCAGGTAATCAATTCCTTGAAATTCGAGCAACCTTGCTACTTCCGCACCTCCGCTTCCATAAGCCGCTGCTTTTACCATTGCCATCGTACGTACGCCCGGGCGCAGGTAGCGGCTATACAAATAAAGATTTCTCGTTAGGTTTTGTAGATTGATTTCCAGCACTGTTTTGTGCGCTTTTAAAGCCAAGCGGTTGGCAATGCGCTCAAAAGCAAATTTCCGGGCGCCTTTCAATAAAATGGCTTCATTTTGGAAATTGATGGTGTCAAATTGCTCTAAAAATGCTTTTGTAGAAGGATAAAATCGGGCTTCAATGCTGGCTGGAAGATGATGCCCAAGCGTAGCAACCGCATCTCCGATGGCGATCAGTCGATTTATTTTTTTCTCCATGACCAGTTGAGCGACCTTTGTGTAAAGTGTTTCGTGATCTTCGCCACTTTGCAGAATATCTGATAAAATCAGGGTTCTTCGGTCTTTCTTACGCTGCTGTTCCAGGAAGTTCAAAGCTAGTGTCAGCGAGGTTAGGTCTGAATTATAACTGTCGTTGACCAAAATACAATTATTGATGGCTTCCTTGAGTTCCAGGCGCATTTCCACCGGCTCGAGGTGTGCCATACGCTCCTGAATGATGCTGGGACTGATCTCTAAATGCAACAAAATTGCCCAGCAATGGATCGCATTTTCGACAGAAGCCGCGTCGGTAAAGGGGATGGAAATCTGGAGTTTTTGATTTTGAAAAGTAGCTTCAATAGAAGTGTGTGATTGGTTGCTGGTTATTTGGTTAACTTTCAAATCAGCATCCTGCGACTGTGACCAGGAAAAGGTTTTTTTGCTCAAAGCCTCTATTTCTTTGGTAATCAGTGGATGATCCTTGCAATAAAAGATAATGTCAGCATACTCAAAAAGCTTGGCTTTTTGGTGCACTTTTTCTTCTATGCTCGAAAAACCGGCGGCATGGGCTTCACCAATATTAGTAAAAAGACCAATATTACATTTTACAACCGGCGCCAGGCGCTCCATCTCGCCCATTTGGGAAATGCCTGCCTCAAAAACTCCGAGGTTGTGTTCGGGTTGGATTTGCCAAACCGACAGCGGCACACCAAATTGAGAATTGTAACTTCGCGGACTCCGTACGATGTGAAAATCCTCGCGCAGCAATTGATATAGCCATTCTTTGATGATCGTTTTGCCATTGCTACCGGTAATGCCGATGACTGGAAGATCAAAGCGTTGACGGTGGATTGAAGTCAGTTTTTGCAAGGCATCCAGCGTATTGTCCACCAGAATAAAATTGGCTTCGGGATATTTTTCAACCGGGATTTTTTCAGAAATGATGAAGCTGCGCACGCCATCGGCGTAGAGCTGGGATATGAATTCATGCGCATTGTGACGTGTGCCTTTGACTGCGAAAAACAACGCCAAAGCCGGAAAGAGAACTTGTCGGCTGTCCAGCAAAAGGTGGTCAATATGGATATATTCGGTTGAGCATTGCAAAAGTTCGCCTTGCACCATGCGGGCGATGTCGGGGATGTTGTATTTCATAGAAATAAAAACGATGACATCACTCCGAGTAATGTCATCGTTCTGATTTAAAATTAACTTCTATATTTTTCAAAAACCTTATCAATTGCTGCGGCCAATTTATGATCTTTTTCGGTGACGACTCCGCCGGCATCATGTGTATTCAGGCTGATTTCCACCGTGTTATACACATTGCTCCAATTGGGGTGATGATTCATTTTTTCAGCATGAAACGCCACTTCGGTCATAAACGCAAATGCCTGGGTAAAGTCCTTAAACTTAAAGGTTTCCTTGAGATGATTATTTTCTTCTTTCCACATTTTTTTGAGAATTTAGATGATAGACTTTAGACATTAGACGCAAGACAGACGGTAATGTTCAGAGGCTGTAGTGGCTTCACTATTTAAAGCCCCAATCATATTTGTCCAGGTTTTGCAGGCCCGCTTTCAGCAGCCGAATGCAATTGCGAATGTCCTCTTTGTGCGCCATTTCAATAGTTTGGTGCAAATGACGCAGCGGAATAGAAATCGCGCCGGCAATGGAGCCCCGTTTTCCAAAACGCTGAATCCCAGCAGTATCGGTGCCGCCTGCGGGCAAAATCTCGGGTTGCCAGGGAATCTCCTCTTCTGTGGCGGTTTTTTTCAGATAACTGACCATGCGGTAATCAGAAATGACCGAGCCGTCGAGGATTTTGATCGCCGCGCCTTTGCCGAGATGGGTGACCGTTTCGTGTTTGTTGGATCCTGGCACATCATAAGCTACCGTTACATCCAGTCCAAAGCCAAATTCAGGATCGATCAAATGCGCTGCCGAAATCGCGCCGCGCAGACCAACTTCCTCCTGCACCGTGAACACGCCGTACACATCGTAGGGCAAATTTTCTTTTTGCAATTCGCGCAGGGTTTCAATCAAAATAAACACCGATACCCGGTTGTCGATGGATTTGCTGTTGACACAATCACCCATTTCGATCAGTTCGCGCTCGCGCGTGATTGGATCGCCGATCACCACCAATTTTTCCACTTCTTTTTTCTTCATGCCCAAATCGATGTAATAATCTGAGATGGGTACCACCTTATTGCGTTCCTCAGGCGTCATTACATGAATGGGTTTGGAACCCATCACGCCGATCAGGTCTTTTCGGCCATGCACGATTACACGCTGTGAAGTAAGCGTTTTGGGGTCAAAGCCGCCGAGCGGGTGGAAGCGCAAGAAACCATCGTCATCGATGTGAGTCACAATAAAGCCGATTTCGTCCATATGAGCAGCCACCATTACTTTTTTGCGTTCCTGGCCGCGTTTGATAGCGAACACATTGCCCATGGCATCTACCCGGACTTCATCTACCAAAGGCGTTACTTCCTTAATTACTAGCGCTCGTACCTTTTGTTCAAAGCCCGGTGCGCCCGGGGTTTCGCATATTTTTTTGAGTAAATTGACGTTGATCATACATTAGTGTTTCTTTAGATTAGACTTTAGATGCTAGACGTTAGATGGGCAAGAAAATTAATTAAGTGTGTCTAAAGTCTACAATCTCAAGTCTATCGTCTTTTAATAGAATGCAGCGAAAATAGCACTATTTCACAAAAAATCAGGAGGTTTTGCGCCACTAGCTAATTTATCCTTAAAATTGCAGGTCATTTGAATACATTTTATGTCGCTTATCAAAAAATTAGCCGGAGAAACCGCTATTTACGGTATTAGCAGCATCCTGAGCCGCCTGGTCAATTGGGTGATTCTCACGCCCTACCTCACGAGGGTATTCGAACCGAATGCCTACGGCGTGATCAATGATTTGTACTTCTGGATCGCATTGCTGTTGGTTTTGTTCACTTACCGAATGGAAACGGCGTTTTTTCGATTTGGGCGGCAAGCCAGGGATATCAATCGGAGTTTTACAACAGCCACGGTTTCATTGCTTGGTACCACCATACTTTTCACTTCTGTGCTGCTGGTTTTTGCACAACCCATTGCCGATCTGTTGAAACATCCAAGCCACCCGGAATACGTGCGTTGGTTCGTGGCCATCGTCGCGGCGGATGCCTTGGCAGCCATTCCTTTTGCGCGCCTGCGCCTGGAAAACCGACCGATTCGCTTCGCGATGATCAAAGCTTTTGCCATCGGTGTAAACATCGTGTTGCTGTTTTTCTTTCTGGAATTTTGCCCTCGGCTGATCGAAAAAGGTGCTACCTGGGTTCAAGCTATTTACAATGAGGAGAATCGAATCCTCTACGTTTTTGTCGCCAATTTCCTGGCCAGCGTGATTACCCTGTTTATGCTGCTGCCCATTTTTTTCAAGATCAAAGTACAACGCGAGTCCAAGGTTTTGGATACCAACGAACAGGAAGCAGAGTCGGTTTTGTATTTTGACAGGGCGCTCTTGCGCAAAATGATTATTTATTCGATGCCATTGGTGATTTCTGCCATCGCAGGCATTGTTAATTCGCTGATTGGCATACCCATGCTGCGTTTTCTTGCTTCCGATGCGGCAGCAGGGATTTTCAGTGCAGCTTCCAAGCTGGCGGTGTTGATGAATTTATTCACACAGGCCTTCAATTATGCGGCGGAGCCTTTCTTTTTTCGACATTCTGAGCGCGAGGATTCCAAGGAAGTCTATGCGCAGGTAGCGCAGGCATTTGCGATTGTGGGCAGTGTGGTTTTTCTCGGCATCATGCTTTATCTTGACATTATCCAGTATTTTTTGGGAGAAGATTTCCGGGAAGGTTTGGGCATCCTGCCAATCCTGCTGATCGCCAACCTTTTTCTGGGCTTGTATTACAGTATTTCCATCTGGTTTAAACTCTCCGATAAAACGACGGTCGGCGGAGTTATCGCCATCGGCGGCTCGGTGATCACCCTGCTCATCAATTACTTTTTCATACCCAATCCGGATGTAGGCTACTACGCGCCGGCCTGGGCGGCTCTGGCATGTTACGGATTTATGCTGACTGCCTGCTATGTGTTGGGGCAGCGCTATTTTCCAATCGATTATCCGGTTGGAAGAATGTTGACTTATATTGCGTTGGCGGTGGCTTTGTATGCATTGAGCGAGTGGTTGCGGATGCAGTGGCTTGAGAATTATATCTTAATTTTAGTAATAAATACCGCGCTGTTTATCTTTTACTTATTCGTGCTTTTTAAAATAGAAAGGACTTTCTTTGGTTTGATTTTCAAAGGAAAAATAAAATGATTAGCTGGGCTGTAAAGCTCCGTTTTGGGAAGCGGCGCTTTGGGTATTTAGGAAAGTGATCGTTTGATCCAGGCTCTTCAAAATGAGGACATTATCAAAAGACTTTAAATTTTGCGCAACTACTTGATAACCAGATAGCAATATTTTAGAATCGGGAAACATCTCAGACAATTTTTCAGCATAACGCTGTACCGGTTCTTTGGCAAACGTTTCAGTGATCATGGTAAAAATATAATCAGGCTGATGAATATCGTGGGCGTCTTTCAGGTCGGTGATCGACATTTCCTGCCCGATGTAGATTGCGCGGTGCCGGCGGGATTTGATCAAGTAGTGCATAAAAAGCATAGTCAGTTCCTGCTTCTCACCTTCCGGCAAGTAAATCAGAAACTTCTTGGCTTTTTTTGAGCTGATTAAAGGTTCTTTGTCAATGGCCACAATGATTTTCTGGCGAATTAAGTAGCTCGTGAAGTTTTCCTGCGCTGGCGTAATGGAGCCGGTAAGCCACAACAAACTCAACTTTTCCAGGAAAGGATAGATTGCTTCCAGCATGGTGCGCTCGAAGCCGATTTGCTGAATATTTGTAGAAATAATGCGATCAAATTTATATTCATCCATTTCGATCATGGAAATGGTGAGCGCATCGAGTTGAGTAGCATTTTCAAAATTGATCTCCGAAATAGCCGACACTTTTTCTGCGATTTCCTCTCTCGACATTTGGGCGATCTTGGAAATTTTAATGCCATTTTTGTTCAAAAGTGCAATGTTCAGGAGTAATTTCAGATCGTCGTCTTCGTAATAGCGAATATTCGTCTTGGTACGTTGCGGATCGATAATACCGTAACGCTGCTCCCATATCCTGATCGTGTGAGCCTTTATGCCAGATAATTTTTCCAGATCTTTGATAGAATATACCGCCACAACTTTCCAGATTACTAATTTCGATTGTATATTGTAACTTCTCCCTAAAAATGAGCAATTTACAAACAACAATTTTACGGAACATACCTCTTCTCCCCGCACCTTTGGGTGCTGAAAATGAACACCTGTGTAACATAGACTCAAGAAAAATGTTTAGGAAAATGTAATTTTCGTGACCAAACGATAAGACAGCGTTCATGCGAGGTTTACAAAAAAAGTGCATTATTGATTTTTTACTTATTTTTAGCCTGCTTTGCCCGAAAATTGTCGATTGCCGGAGATGCATTCCTTTTCGGAAATTTCTTTGACAATCCACAGGATCATTCAATAGTAAACAATTCAATTTATTGCCCTGATTGCTTGACAAAAGTCACGTCCTATGAAAATAAAAATATACGCTTTACTCGCAGGTTTATTATTCCTGGTCGGCTTTGCCGCAAAAGCGCAGAATACCAACAGCTGTGTCTATACCCTGGAACTATATGATACCTTCGGAGACGGCTGGAATGGAGCTTTTTTGACGCTTTACCTTAGAGGTGATACGACAACGTTTACGCTGGATGGCGAAAATGACAATGGTTTTTTCCGCGCCTTTTCAGTAGAAGTTACCCAAGGAGATACGGCTTCTTTCTTTTTCACTTCCGGTGAATTTGATGGCGAATTGAGATATAGAATCATTAATCCTGAGAGAATAACGGTTTTTGCAATGGGACCAAATCCACTTGCAAATGTACTTTTCACGGCTATCGTACAATGCCCTACATGCCTAGTAAGCCCGCCCAATACAGTTTCCGTGGGCGATGTGCGGGCATTTACAGCCGCAATCGGCTGGCAGCGCGTGAACAATGTAGCATTTTATTTAATAGAATACGGCCCCAAAGGCTTTACGCCGGGCACGGGTCAATTTTTTCAGTCGGTTAACAATAGTAATACCCTCAGGAACTTGCAGGAAAATACCGAATACGAATTTTATTTGTCTTCAGTTTGCCCGGGCATGGATACCAGCCGGCAAATAGGTCCGTATGAATTTAAGACGCTTTGGGCCAATGACGTTGGAATTACTTCCATTTCCACTCCTGAAACGCAGTGCGGCTTGGGCGTCAATGAAAAGGTGACGGTTACCCTCAAGAATTTTGGTGGCAATCCGCAAACATTAATTCCATTCAAATACAGCGTAAATGGTGTAGATGCCGGCGTACCCATTCCGGTGGATGGTTTTTATACGGGCGTTTTGGGTAAGGACAGTACCTACACGGTTGAATTTGAAAAAACCTTTGACTTTTCCGAGCCGGGTATTTATGTCATTCAGGCTTGGACAGAACTAGAGACCGAAAGCGATGTGGCAAATGACACGGCGACGGTTACCCTGATAAGCATTCCAACTATCACAGAATATCCATATGCTACTGACTTCGAAGAATGGAGCGGTGGCTGGACGGTAGCAGAGGATAGCCGTAATCCCAGTTGGGAATTTGGCAGACCATCAGGAAGAAATATCAACGCAGCAGCCAGCGGGCAGAACGCCTGGGTGACTAACCTAGACAGCCTTTATAATAATGGTGAGGTATCTTATCTGCTTTCCCCGTGTATGGATTTTTCCATATTGGATCAGGATCCGCGTATCACTTTTTCGCTTTATTTTGACTCTGAAGCCTGCTGTGATGAGGGTTGGCTGGAAGTGAGCATCGACGGTGGCAAAACCTGGACCAAAGTGGGCACTGCAGAGAGTGGTATCAATTGGTACAATGATGCTGAAAATGACTGGTGGGACGGCACCGGTGGTTTTGAAGGCTGGGCAACAGCTTCCAATATTCTTACGGGTACCGCCGGGCAGCCCGAGGTCCGATTGCGCTTTGTTTTTTCCTCCGATCTTTCGGTAGGCAGGGAAGGCATGGGTATTGATGATATTTTCATTTCGACCCCGCTGGCCCGCGATCTGGCAACTTTGAAAGCAATCAACAATAATGTGGAGGAATGCGGCAGCGAGGATGGACAAGTTGTGGTCACCATCAGTAATTTTGGCACATCTGAAGTGACGGGTTTTGACGTGAGTTATCAAGTAAATGGCGGCGCAATTGTAACCGAAAATGTTGGTAGCCTGAACATTGCACCTAGTGAACAGGCGAATTATACCTTCACAACCCCGATCAACTCAACTATGGGCACCATGTTCGAAGTAATGGTCTGGACTTCTGCGCCCGGCGAGCTTTTCCCGGCCAATGATACGGTACAGTTTAGTTTTGAAACAGCCCGAAGCCTGCCGTTTGGTGAAGATTTTGAAGCCGGTGTGCTTCCACAGGGCTGGACGGTAGATAACCTGACAGGGATTTCCAATACCCACGGCAACACCTCTTTTGTAATTTCCGATAATCTTTCAACCGTGGATCGGACTATGGAAGTAGTCACTCCAGCTCTCGGTTTGGTGGAAATGGGCGATAGCCTGACTTTCGATTATCGAATGGTCAATTTTAGCAATAATTCGGCAAAACAACTTAGTGCCGGGGACTCTATCATCGTGCAGATTTCCCTGGATTGTGGTGAAAATTACAATACGATCTACAGAATTAATAGTTCGAATCATACACCAAGTACCAATTTACAGCAAGTGGTTATCTATCTCGATGATTACATTGGCCAGGTTGTGAAATTCCGCATCCGGGCTTTCTGGGGTACGGGCGATTATTGGGTTGATTTCGATAATTTCAATGTAATTCGCTGCCCGAGTTCACTGGCTTTGACAACGGAGGTGCAAAATGAATCTGCCCCGGGCGCAGAAGATGGTCAGGCTACCGTGATCACCGGAGCAGGTGTGGCACCATTTACCTTTTCCTGGAGCGATGGGAGCACCGATAAAACTGCCGTTCGGCTCCCTGCGGGGACTTATGATGTGACAGTTACAGATCGCTTCGGCTGCACAGATATTGTAAGCGTGCAAGTGGGATTGACGACCAGTATATCGGAGCCGGAATTGATCACGCGGGTTTTGCTAAGCCCGAACCCTACTTCCGGCGAAACAATGCTGCAAGCCGAACTAGCGGAAACAGGCGATGTACAAATTCAAGTGTTCAGTTTGCAGGGGCGATTGATCTTCCAAACCCAGGAACGTGGTGTGCGTGCGCTTAATATCCCGATTGATCTGAGCAGTCAGCCACCGGGCATGTATCTGATTCGATTAACGGCAAATATCAGTATTTGGACAGAGAAATTGATAAAAGCTCAATAATCAATTAGTTAGACAAAAAATTCTGAAGGCGTTGCGATGAAATTGGCGACGCCTTTTGCATTTAAATAAACTATTTCTGTTTCCAGGCGTATCCATATTAATGTTTTATGAACGTATGAAGCTTTTTTCAACTTTTCAGCAGGATCATGAGAATTGGAATTGTTTGTTATCCTACATACGGTGGTAGCGGCGTTTTGGCCACAGAACTTGGATTGGCTTTGGCAAAAAATGGTCACCAGGTTCATTTCATTACATATCGCCGCCCCGTACGGCTCAATACTTTTCACGAAAATGTCTATTTTCATGAAGTAGGTGCAGAAGAATACCCGCTCTTTGAATATCCGCCTTATGACACAGCTTTGGCCAGTAAGTTGGTGGATGTTGTAAAATTTGAAAAGCTCGATATACTACATGTACATTATGCCATTCCGCACGCAACGGTAGCCTACGTTGCCAAGAAAATTCTCCTCTCCGAAGGACGCTACGTGCCTTACATCACTACCTTGCACGGGACTGATATTACAATTGTGGGCAACAATAATGCCTTCGCGCCGGTGGTTGAGTTTTCGATCAATAAATCCGATGGCGTGACGGCCGTATCCGAGAGCCTGCGTCAGCAGACGTACGATTATTTTGATATAAAAAAAGAAATAAAAGTAATTTATAACTTTATTGATTTCGAGCGATTTAATCGGGTTGATAAAGATCATTTTAAAAAAGCCATCGCACCCGACGGTGAGCGGATTCTGTTGCACGTTTCCAATTTCCGGAAGGTCAAGCGGGTAGAAGATGTAATTTATGTGTTTCAAAAAGTACACGAAAAGCTACCCAGCAAATTGTTGCTAATTGGTGACGGCCCTGAGCGCCACAATATGGAAGAGCTTTGCCGTAAGCTTAATCTTTGCTCCGAAATTCGTTTTCTGGGTAAACAGGACGCAATCGAAGAGTTGCTTGCTATTTCCGACTTATTTGTAATGCCCTCAGAATCAGAAAGTTTTGGTTTGGCCGCGCTCGAAGCAATGGCCTGCGAAGTGCCCGTGGTTTCCAGCAATGCCGGTGGTTTGCCCGAGGTTAATATTCATGGCAAAACGGGTTTGCTGAGCAATGTTGGTGATGTGGAGCAAATGGCTAAAAATGCGTTGACGATCCTGAGCAACGAGGAAACATTGCAGAAATTCCGTGCCAATGCGCTGGAACAAGCCAAGCGATTCGACATCAAAAATATTCTGCCACTGTACGAGGCGTATTACGAAGAAGTGCTCAAAACGGCGGTTTATACCACAAGTGAAACCGAATATTGATTCGAAATGATAAATGGATAACGATTAAACGGTCAATGAAATATACTTAGTCAGAAGTTTCTTCCAGCCAGAAATTATTATACCCTTCTCCGATAGTGATAGCAATTTTCTCCATGTTGAGTAATTCGAGCAAAGCCAGAAACGTCACGATAGCGTGGATCCTGTTTTTACAATCTTTGAAAACTGCTTCAAATTTAGCCTTAGCGCCTTTTTTCACCTTGTTTAAAATACCTTCCTGCTCTTCTTCAATGGTGTAGCTGAATTGAGCAATCTCATGCACTTTCCGGGGTTTTGACTCCTCGAAACGCTGTATCATTCGTTCAAAAGTGCGAAGTAATTTAAACAAAGTCACGGATTCCAATTCGCTGTCCACCAGTGCTTTAGTGGCAATTTGAGCCAGTTCGTCGGCCACATTTCCGCGGATGGTTTGCTGCGCGCGTTGCTCCTCCAGCTTACGCATGTCTTCCAGCACGCTTTTGTAACGTTTATATTCGAGCAGGCGTTGTACTAGTTCTTCGCGCGGATCGATTTCATTGCCCTCCTCGTCCACTTGCTTGCGCGGAATGAGTAATCTGGCTTTAATTCGACACAGTGTAGCCGCCACAAGAATAAACTCGCTTGCCAGATCGATATTCATTTCCTCTGCCTGATGGATATAGTCCAGAAAATCGTCCGTAATTTTGGCAATAGGAATATCGTGGATGTCCAACTCATCCCGTTCGATAAAAAACAGCAACAGGTCGAACGGACCTTCAAATTGCGGCAGTTTTATGGTATAAGTTGCGCTCAACTTTTGGAATTACGAATTACGATTTTAGATTTACGAATGGTTACAAAAGTAAGCCAATTTCTACTATAATCAACGAAATGAACAAGAGATAAAAATCAAACCATGACAAAAGGCAAATTATACCTCATCCCCACGCCCCTCGGCGAAAATGTAGCGCATACCATTCCCCCTTATGTAGTGAATATTTTGCAAAACCTGGAAATACTCATCGCCGAACGCGCCAAAACCGCCCGCCATTTCATCAAAGCCGTCTGCCCTGGCAAATCACTCGATCTGACTATTCACGAACTCAACAAACACACACCTCCCGAAGAAATCGGTGGTTTTCTCACTGCGGCTGAAAACGGTCAGGACATGGGCCTGATGTCAGAAGCAGGTGCGCCCGGTGTGGCTGATCCCGGCGCAGTGGTGGTGTGGCTGGCGCATCAACGGGGTATTGAGGTGGTGCCGTTAGTCGGGCCATCGTCTATTTTACTGGCACTCATGGCTTCGGGTATGAACGGACAATCGTTTTGTTTTCACGGCTACCTTGCCCCAAAGAAGCCCGATCTGGAAAGGGATTTAAAACGACTGGAACAGCTTTCCGCAAAATTTGATCAGACGCAAATCTTTATCGAAGCGCCCTATCGCAACAGCGGCGTGGTAGAGACCGCTTTCAATACACTGGCACCGGCAACCAAATTTTGTATCGCGGTTGATCTCACTTTATCCACCGAATGGGTGAAAACATATACCATACAGCAGTGGCTCACCGCCGAATTGCCGAAATTGCATAAACGACCCGCGATTTTTTTGCTGTATGCGAGGTGAAAATGTGTAAATTAGCACTATGAGCAATGCCACCCAACGCTGGACGGACAATTTCCTCGACGCCAAACGCCTGCAAGCCGATCCACTTGCAGATGCGGTGTTATTGCAAATGGTAAATGAACAGGGCGAAGACGCTGCCCGCCGCTTATTCGACGAGTTGATTCGTCGTATTGAAATGCCCTTGAATGCATTTCCGGCTGTGATTCAGGATTTTTTGAAACAAACCAACCAATTGCCCGATTGGATAGATTGGGATAAAGTGGCTTTAGCGAATCGCCTTTTTCTCGATCATGGACCAAAATTCCTGATATTCTTATATTACAAATCATTACCATTATTATACTGTTGTAAAAACGGTGCGCAAGTTCTCGTCCAAACTGGTCGGCTCACGCATCAGGAAGAAACCCACAAGATTTTCGCCCGCCGCATCGCAGAAACAGGTCAGTTCCTGCTCGAAGTGATGGCGCCCGATGCGCTCCGGCCTGGTGGTAAAGGCATTCTAGCTATCCAGAAAGTGCGGCTGATTCACGCTTCCATTCGTCGGTTTATTCCGGAGGATCGCTGGGACGTGCATACACTTGGCAAACCGATCAATCAGGAGGATATGGCGCTCACGCAACTTACTTTCAGCGTGGCAATTACGGATGCGCTGGCACAGTTTGGCGTTCAGGAAGATGAAGCGCTGCAGGAAGCTTACGTGCATACCTGGGCGGCAATTGCGGCCCTGTTGGGCGTGGATGAAGATTTGTTGCCAAAAGACTTGTCCGACGCTCGCTTTCTGCTGGAAAAAATATTACAACGGCAAGCCGCGGAATCCGAAGCAGGAAAAACCCTGACCAAAGCGCTATCTGCGTTTCTAAAAGAAACGGTGCCTTCTGAAAAGTTGAACAACGTACCCGGCACGCTTATCCGTTATTTCATTGGCGCGGAGCGTGCGCCAATGCTGGGAATAATACCTGCCGGGGGTTGTCTGACCGCCCTGGTTCCTGACTTTTTAGCTACCTTCTTTCGATTGGGCGAGCGCCTGGAAGCCAAACTGGATGAGCCGCTTCGTCCTCTACTGGAGCAGCTTTCGCAAAAAACCATGCAAAAAATGGTTGCCTTCTTTGATGAATACAAAGGGCGTAACTTCGCGGTGCCGGAAGTGCTGGAGCGGGCATGGAATGTTTCGGAAAAGTAAATGATGAATTCTCCTTATAAAATAGGGGTTACGCAAATTAGGCAATTTATCCCCAAAGATGTATTTCTAAAATATTTAAGCTGTTAAAAATCAATGGCTGTAATTAATGATTAACAATTTTTAACCCAGCATAAAGAATTGATTGTCAATAAAAAAAACAACAAATTGCGTAACTCCTATAAAATTAAATTATTTCTAAATGTAAAAGACCCATAATAACACCACAAAAAACGAAATAACTGCAATAACGCAGATAAACGAAATGCTTGTAAGTAATAGGCAGGAAAATGAAGCACCCGGAGCCGACGAAACAGCAAAAACCTATCAACAAATAATCCGATCATGCCAATGCCGATGAAAAGGGGCAACCACTTTGTGCGTGCCTGGAATTCATAACGAATATCCAGAAAAATCATTGCCAAAAATAAAAAAGTAAAAATATATCCAAAAACATTCGATCGAAAGGAAAGATCGATCAGCGCTGCCTTTTCCGGTGTCGGCATAATCAGGACGGGCAAGATGGAAATCCACTGGTAGTTGCCAATGCACGTGGACATATTTTTAATGCTGGAGGGCAAGAACGACGTACCATTGTACCATTATAGCGAATTTGAATACTGATTCCCGGATACAGCATTATTCTAATCCTGATGTGGATTTTAGTGGAGAACCAACCGGAACAACTACTCGGGATAATGCAGGGCAATTGGAGACGCTGACGAGTACTATAGCAGACTATGAAGATGACGATTCGCGCCCGGTACAGATCACCATAATTGGTACCACTACTGGCAATAATTCTACAATTGGATACTGGGACGGCATTGGGGGGGCATTGTGATAACATCACAAATTATCGGTGGGAGACTAGTACTGATGGCTTTTCTTATACGCTGGTGCAAAATGGCGCAACTGCTGATAATTATACGGTGCAACTGCCTCAAGACAATGATCTCTACATTAAGTTAATTCTTACTACCAACCTGAGTAGAACTGGTACGGGGTATCTCCATGTCTATAACACCGATAATCAAAGCTGTGACCCCTGCCCTCGTGTAGCAATAAATAATCAAATAGTTGATATGGAAGTATTTCCTATACTTCCAAAAGGTGAACTAAAAATTAATATTGCTACCGAAGATGATAACTTCGTTGTTATTGGTTTGTACGATCTTTTCGGAAAACAACTGCGTTCGATAGCAAATCAGGCTTTATCGGCAGGACAATATAGTTATGAGACAGATGTCTCCAGTTTTCCAGAAGGCATCTATATTGTAAAAATGCAAACAGGAAACCACGTTGTTAGCAGGAAAATCCTAATCCAAAAATAAACGGATAATGAAAACAAAATATTTATTTATATTATTATTTTTCCTAGTATTTTCTGCCTGTACAAAAGAAGAGGTAAATTGGGAAAAATACTATGCCACTGCAATGCTTAATGGTGCCCTCTGGGAAGATTGGCCGCATAGCGTGGCTGATTACGTTGTATCAAAAAATAACAAACTATCTTTCAGATTGATTAAGTTTCACTACGAAGATGATAGCAAATTCTTTAAAGAACTGATAACATTTAGTAACATAGACTTCTCTTACGATACTATTCAATTGAAATTTCTGATGCCTGGCAATAGAGTGGATTCTATACCTACCGTTCGCTATTATATTAAAGATCACGATGCAACTGAAAAAACTTACGATCTTCTGGAAACTGATACTTTCGATAACTGGCTTATTGTTGAAAAAGTCGGTAAGCACGAATTTAGAGGCAGGTTTCAAATCGCCGTAAAAAAATCACAGCAGAGCCTGACCAACTCTTCCTATCGTCCGGATACCTTGTATTTCACCGAAGGGGAGTTTCTGGCAAGGGGGTATTAATATCGATAAAATCCTATCTGCCAGATTTTGCTCAAAAATCTGGCAGTTTTTTACTCAATTGCGTCCATTTGCCCACCAGCGTTTCTTCGTGTTGATTTTTTTCTAAAAATTCCAGAAATATTTTCCGGTCGATCGACCGCGCGCCCAGGCTGGCGAGGTGTTTTGTTTTTTGTTGGCAATCAATCAACTGAAAATCAATCTTTTTTAATTGCTGAACTAAAGTAATGAATCCGAATTTGGAAGCATTGCTCACTTTAGCAAACATCGATTCACCAAAGAAAATTTTGCCCAGCGACACGCCGTACAATCCGCCCACCAGTTCTTCCCCCTGCCACACCTCCACCGAATGCGCGTAGCCCAGCTCGTGTAGTTTGCAGTAGCCCTGCACCATTTCTTCGGTGATCCAGGTGCCGCCCATTTGTCGGTCACGCTTTTGGATTTGGCAGGCGCGGATCACATCTTCAAAATTTCGGTCAACTGTCACTTCAAACTTGCGCTGGTTGAAATACGGCCGCATGCTTTTGGCGATCTTCAGCTCGTCGGGAAATAGTACAAATCTTGGGTCAGGTGACCACCACAAGATAGGTTCGCCCGGATTAAACCAGGGAAAAATGCCCCATTCATAAGCCAGGAGCAGCCGATCGGGCGACAGATCTCCCCCAACAGCCAGGATGCCGTTGGGGTCCGCCAACTCGGGGTGCGGAAAAACGATTTCGTCATCTGGCAGTCGGAATACGGGCATTTACATTGACCATTTTTTATTCAGCATGGACCACCTTTGGGGTAGTTGTAAACTGATAGTTCAAAAACAAGGCAATTGCCAATAAAATTAAGGCTCCGCCCTGATGCATAACACCCAAACCGACCGGAATAATTCCCGCGCTATTAATTACCGTCAAAATGCCAAGTAATACTTGAGTTATCAACATAATTATTAACATATAAATTCCGACTTTGAAAGCCCTGGGTATGTGCGTTATTCGTATAGTTTTTACAAAAAAGTATAAAACTAAGAAAATCAACACATAAGCTACACCTCGGTGCAAGGTTTGAATGAGCGCCACCATGAATGGAGTCGCATCATATTGTACGAAGTTTTCCACACTCCAGTTGGAAGCATTGAATAAAAGAGATGGAATCGCCTCCCCGCGCATGTCGGGCCAGGTGGGGTAAAACAATGCCGCCTTCGTACCAGACATGATGCCGCCGAGCACAATTTGCACTGCCGAAACGACTGTAATTGCTAAAGTCCACTTTCTAAGCGACGGGGTGTTGAAAACTTCCGGTTTGGGTTGCATTACATGGAAGGTCGTCCAGAGCAAGTATCCAAACACTACAAATGCAATACTCAGGTGCAACGTGAGTTTGTACGCATTCACCCAGGGCCGCTCAATCAAGCCACTTGCCACCATGATCCAGCCGAATGAAGCCGCCAGCGCCGCCAACAGCACTACCACGCCAAGCCTTCGCATCAGCGGTTTATCCAGCCAGCCTTTGCGCCAGAAAAACAAAAATGGAATCAGGAACACGAACCCCATACTCCGCGCCCATAGCCGGTGAAAATATTCCCAGAAGTAAATGAACTTGAATTCACTCATGCTCATTCCTTTGTTGATCTTATGATACTGCGGGGTTTCTTTGTAAAGGTCAAATTCTTCCTGCCACTGCTGCGCGTTCATGGGCGGGAGCGTACCGGTCACGATTTCCCATTTGGTAATGGACAAGCCCGAGCCAGTCAACCGGGTAATACCGCCAATGACAACTTGTCCGAATACCATAATCAGCCCAATGATCAGCCACACTTTCACCGGGGTGGGGTATTTTTTACTGTTGGCAACCGCATTGGCTGCCGGCGTTTCATTGATCACTGCTTCCATACCAAAAACAAATTTATTTGTGTCAACAAAAATATATCGTTTGATTGGTTTAATTTTCAGTTGACTTTTGCTTTATCTATTATTAATAACTATTTAAAATTAAATTAAAAATTCACCCTCATAATAAGGGCTGTGGAAATGTAGAAAACTATTTACCCAAAAATTTTATCATCAATCCATTAAACGTTCTTCACACAAAATTAACATGCAATTTCATTTAAGCTCAATTCATTGCGAACATATCCACAGTCTGTGTAAATGATATGCACAGGATAAGTTTTTTGTTCACATCTGTTCAAATTTGACAAAACCGTGTCAATAATCATTTGCGGATCGGGTATAAGACCTTGCTTTTCCACAAATTCAGGTATCTAGGTATCTATATTCTTGGTTAGTGTGGAGAAATGGCATAATTTTTCACCTTAATCCCCACAAAAACTGTGGAAAATGTATTTTTACAAATGCTTGATTCTGATGCGAGTCTGCGGATTGACATTTTGTCACTGTGGAAAAACTAAAATAATGTATTTGTTTTGTCAATTGAGTTATTTGTTTTTAGTTTAGTTATTTCGCCAAATAGAATGGAATATTTGTTCTTAATAAGCAAATTTTTATTTTGTTATTTTTGTTTAAACTCCTGAAAACCAGGCGTTTTATTTACGATCAGTAATTTTGAATCAATATGTGCGGACGATTTTCCTTTTCTACCTCGAAAGAGAAACTACAACAGCAATTCGGTGAGATCGAAACCGGCACGAACCTGCGCATCAATTTCAACGTCGCACCGACCCAGCATTCTTATGTCATCACCAACGATAGCCCCAATCGTCTGCAATACATCACCTGGGGTCTGATTCCGCACTGGTCGAACGATGGCAAAAATACCGGAAAACTGATCAACGCCCGTATGGAAGGTATTGCTACCAAGCCCTCTTTTCGCTTGCCCATCCGAAAGCGGCGCTGTTGGGTGCTGGCGGATAGCTTTTACGAATGGCGCAAGGAAGGTGATAAAAAAATTCCTTACCGGATTTTGCTTAAAAACGGCGAGCTTCTAGTCATGGCGGGCATTTGGGATGTCTGGTATAAAGGGGATTATGCTGTGAAAAGTTTTTCTATTATAACTGCCCCGCCTAATAAAGAGGTAACCCCTCTGCACGACCGCATGCCGGTAATTCTAACTAATAAAGAAGTTCAAAATCGTTGGTTGGAAGATTTGGATATTGACGAGGTGCTGCCTTTACTCAATACCCCGCCCGATGATATTCTGAATCTTTACCGTGTTTCGGAAAAGGTTAACTCTGTGATTAATAACTCTCCGGAGCTGCACGAGCCGGTGCCCGAGCCGCCGACCTTATTTTAGATTTTCAGAAGGGAGACATTAAACAATAGATTTCTCATGTAGAATTTGTCTGGTGTCCAAAATCTCCCGTCTTTTGCCTCTAAAAAAGTATGCGAGCTGTCATACAACGAGTAAGCGAAGCTTCTGTAACGATTGAAGGCAAGGTGAAATCGGCGATTGGTGAGGGATTATTGATTCTGGTTGGTATAGAAGATGCTGATAATGAGGAAGATATTGATTGGTTAACTAAAAAGATCAACCAACTCCGCATCTTTAATGATGAAAACGGTGTAATGAACAAATCGGTAGTGGACCTCGGTGGCGCCATGATCGTGGTGAGCCAGTTTACCCTGCACGCCAGCACCAAGAAAGGCAATCGACCCTCTTACATACGCGCGTCCAAGCCGGATGTTGCCATCCCGATGTATGAAAAATTTGTACAAAAACTCAAAGACGTCTCAGGATTGGAAGTCGGCACTGGTGAATTCGGTGCAGATATGAAAGTGCGTTTATTAAATGACGGACCAGTAACAATTGTAATAGATACCAAGAATAAGGAGTGATTTTTTAGTAGCAGTCGCAGTTTTTCACCACTTCGGCACGCTATTAAAAATAATCGTAAACACCAGCGCCATTTTGGTATGAATACTAACGGATTCGTCTAGTTCATCGGTGATAGCCCAGTCGCGTGGGTCGCCTTCCCAGGAAGTGATCATTTCAAAATTACCATAGCGATCGTCTTCGATTTGCCACTCATCCCGGATATTCCCGTAGCGACTTTTGATGATGAAATTCTTGTCCGCTTCGATGCGCCATTCCCGGGGATCATTGTTCCAGCGGGTACGCATGGATACTACCTGGCTGCCGCTGCGCAGGTTCCATTGATTGGGATCGCCCGGCCATTTTAATTTGATGGTGCCACTCTCATCGCCAATCCGGTATTCCCATTCCGTCCAGTCATCATCCATGAGCCAGCGCATACGAAGTTCGCCCTCGTCATCCTCGGTATAAATGACCCATTCCCGGAAGGAATCGCTCCATTTTGTGCTGATGCCGGTCAGGGCTTGTGCCTGGGCTTGCAAACTTACCAACAGGAAAAAGTAAAAAAGTAGCTTTCTCATAGCATGAGAACGCCAGTTCCGATTCCAAAGTTGTGTTTGATAATCCTATTGAAACCGTCGATATTAAAACGGTAGATCATCATCGAATGAAGTAGGCTCATCCGTTGCACTTGGGAAATCGCCTGTACTCGCAGCCGGCGGCGGTGTGGTTTGAGCGGCAGCCTCTTGTGCTTTCTCAACGCGCCAGGCATTGAGATTGGTAAAATACTTACCCTGCCACTCCCGGCCCCGCAGGTCGAAGTGTACTTTGATCATTTCACCCTCAGCGTAATTGTCCACCAAGGCACAACGATCCTGTACCAGTTGGAATTTTACAAACTGTGGATAATTACCGTCCGTTACTTCAATGACAAATTCTCTTGCCTGGAATGAACTGGTCTTGCTTTCAGTCTCAAATACCTTGTGAAGTTTACCTTCTATCTCAAACGAAGTCATGAAAATTCTTTTCCCCAAAAGTACAAAAAAGGAAACGGAAATGCGAAGTGAATCAAAGAGTCAATTTATAAATATCGGTAGGAGTGGTACAAACAATGGCTCGGTTGCCGCGTACAGCGATCGGTGCCTTTATAAGTTCAGGATTATATTTCAGGACATTGAGCCAGCCTTCGTCGTCAAATTCACGACCGCGAATAAACTGTTGATAATAGGGGTGAGATTTATTGAGTAATTCTTTCGGATGGATGTTGAGGGCTGCGATGATCTGTTGCCAGCTGGTTCCGGTAGATGGTGACTTGGAAAACTCGTACGTTTTTACATGTGTGGAAAGCGTCTGTGCAAAAGCCACGGTACGTCGGTCAGCGCTCGACTCCGGATTGTAGTAAATCATAATCTCTCTGGTGTGGGTCTTCATGGCTTATAAATTTTCGTGAAGAAATGGAAATAAAGAACAAAATATCGAATTAATCTCAATATTCCAACACTTATAAGCCAGTATTTAGTTCCAAAGGCAAAAATAGAATATTCTTCTTTATGATTGAGAAATGTCTGGCTTTAGGCCTGCACATAAACGGCTACTTTTTCGGCATAATAATCATCTTTAAAAAACTTTGAAAGCGGATATATTTCTGTGTAAAATCCTCTGGGCAGGGCTTTTCTTTCCGCTTGAATGTCACCGCCTTTCAGAGCTATTAGTCCGTTTGGCAAAATATGTTTCTGATCTTTTTGTTTAATTAGCCGGAAGCTCCATTCCACTAGTTTTTCCAGGGGCGCCACAGCTCGGCTTACCGCAAAATCGAACTTTTGTTGCTTGAATTCTTCCACCCGCATATGCAGTGCGGTCACGTTTTGCAAACCAATGCCATTGGCAACTTCCTGCACCACGGTAATTTTTTTACGGGTGCCATCCATCAACGTAAACTTTGTTTCCGGAAATAGAATTGCCAATGGAATGCCCGGAAATCCGCCACCTGTGCCAATATCTAGTATTTCTGTTCCTGGCTTGAATTGTACAACTTTGGCAATAGCGAGCGAATGCAGCACATGATGCGCGTACAAATGGTCAATATCCTTACGGGAAATGACGTTGATCTTTGCATTCCAGTCGCGGTAAAGTTCGTCGAGCTGAGCAAATTGTATTTGTTGCGCTTCGGTGAGATTTGGAAAATATCGCAATATTTCTTCCATTCAAAAAAAACTTTAAAAACATCAAATTTTAAACGCCTTCCATACCGGATCTTCCGCAGGTACCGGCGCCATGATCTCTTCTATTTCTCCCGAAACCGGATGCCGAAACTTCAATTTCCAGGCGTGCAAATGGATGGAATGATCAGGGTTAGCTCTTTTGAAACCGTATTTATCATCACCTTTCACGGGGCAACCGATCGCACTCAACTGAGCCCGTATCTGATGATGTCGGCCTGTAATCAATTCAATTTCCAGCAAATGATAATTTTCGATACTACCGATCAGGCGATAATTCAGCTCTGATTTTTTGCTTCCTGGCGTTTCCGTGTCACTAGCAACCGAGCGGTTTTGTCTTGCGTGCTTTTTCAAAAAATGCATCAACTTTCCTTCCGTTTGCGGCGGTTGGTTTTTCACCACTGCGAGATAGGTTTTGCGCACTTCTTTATTTTTAAACTGGTCATTCAATGAAACCAGGGCACCTTCTGTTTTGGCAAAAAGCACTACACCTGTGGCCGGCCGATCGAGCCGGTGGATGATATGCAGCTTGGATTTAGCATAAATTTCACCCAAACCAAATAAAGATTTATCGCCGGTTTTGTCCTCCTGCACCGGTACATTGGCAGGTTTGTTAAACGCGATCAGCTGGTTGTTTTTGTACAAAACTAAATCGCCTATTTGAAATTCGTGTTCAGTCATAATTTTTTAATCAACCTCTTCATAATCAATATAATCACTATCCTTATTTTTGTCATTGGAACTAGTGCTGATTTCATCCCGTTCTTCGGGCGCCCGCAAGCCTTGTAACAGTGGGGCTATAAAGAGCCGGTAAGCAAAATAAAACAGTATAGCAAGAATTATTAATCTCATGGCGCTGCTACTTTGGTGCAAAATTAGACTTTAAAATTGGTTATCAGGATTAAAACAACGTTTTTTCCAGTTTTGCTGCATGGTTATGCCCCTCTTTCTTAGCAATAATTTTTTAGCTTTGCAGTTCAATTTTAAGACTGTCAGACGCCAGATAATAGATGCGATACGGATTTGTGTTCGCGATCTTTAGTTTGGAGGATGTTTTTAATTTTTTGAATCAACCTTATATTCAAATGAACTCAAATAGATTGATTTCTAATATTGCCGGATGGCTGGTGTTTGCCATTGCAGCAGTTGTATTTGCTTTTTCGGCAGAACCCACAGGAAGTCTTTGGGATTGCGGCGAATTTATCCTGGGCGCCTACAAACTACAGGTGGTACACCCACCCGGTGCGCCTTTATTTGCTTTGATTGGTCGTATGTTCACTTGGGTAGCAGAGATCGTTTCTGATGATCCGGCGGATATTGCCTATTCCGTGAATCTAATGTCAGGAATCAGCACAGCTTTTGCGGCTGCTTTCATTTGCTGGGTGACCATTATGCTGGGTAAACTGACGCTGGTAGGAAGAGAGGGCGAATTGAATGCTGGTCAAGCGATTGCAACTGCGGGTGCAGGAATCGTAGCCGGATTGGGTACGGCATTTGCTTCTTCGATTTGGTTTTCGGCGGTAGAGGGCGAAGTGTATGCTATGTCCACATTTTTTACCACACTGACCCTGTGGTCGATGATTCGTTGGTATAGCCTGCCCGATACGCCTCAGGCAGATCGCTGGTTGTTGCTGACGGTTTATATTGCCGGTTTGTCTATAGGCGTACACCTGTTGAGTATTCTTACTTTCCCTGCTTTGGCTTTGTTCTATTATTTCAAAAAATATAAAAACCACACCTTTTTGGGCATGGGTGTAGCTGCCGTTATTGGTGTGGTGGTAATTGGGTTGATCCAAAAGCTCATTATTGTGGGCATTCCTATTCTTTGGGGGCAAATGGAACTGCTGATGGTTAATGGTTTGGGCTTGCCTTTTCATTCAGGATTGATACCAACTTTGTTACTGACCCTGGCCGTTATTGCGATTCCGCTTTTATATGTGCATGATGTAATTAAATCCAAAACACCTTTATATATATTAGGTGGGATATTAACGATATACTTCCTGGCGAGTTTTGCTTCTGACAATAGCATTGCTGCTTCCGGCCGGGTAAACAGATTTATCATGGCGGCAGCGATTTTCGGTATTGCAGGTTTGAAAGATAGCTATAAGCCGTTACTGCAATTAGGACTGGTAGCCGCTACTTTAGTTATTATTGCTTTTTCAACCATTGGCGTGGTGGTTGTACGTGCAAATGTCGATCCACCTGTGAACATGAACTCTCCGGATGATGCGATGCGCTTGATTCCGTATCTCAACCGGGAGCAATACGGTGAGCGTGCATTGCTGCGCGGCCCAGATTTTGAAGCACAACCGATTGACACAAAGCTGGAAAGCCGTTACGGCCGGGTAGGTGATCGTTACGAAATCGTGGATTATAAAATATCTTACGAATTTGCGGAAGCAGATAAAATGCTCTTCCCGAGAATGGGAGATTATACTCAAAATCGCGATCAGGCTTATAAACGTTGGATGGGACTCGACCCCACCAAGCCACTCCCTCCGGGCAGGCCTAATCAGGTGGATAATATCAGCTTTATGTTCCGCTATCAATTGGGCTGGATGTATTGGCGCTATTTCATGTGGAATTTTGCGGGCCGACAGAATGGCGATCAAGGCTATGAACCCTGGGACAAATCAAGCGGGCACTGGATTTCGGGTATCAAACCATTGGATGAAGCGCGTTTGCACAATATGAGCGAACTACCCGACACCAAGAAAAATGATAAAGCCCGGAACAAGTATTATATGCTTCCTTTTATTTTTGGTTTGGTGGGCTTATTCTTCCATTTCAATCGCCGGCGGAATGATGCCTGGGGCTTACTTGCTTTATTTATTATTACAGGTATTGGTATTATCATTTATTCTAATCAGCCTCCAAACGAACCACGTGAGCGCGACTACGTATTGGTAGGTTCATTTTTTACCTATTGTATCTGGATGGGAATGGCCGTGCTGGCATTATTTGAACTCTTTAGAGAAAGATTGAAATTCAGTGGTGTTGCACCGGCTATTATTGCTTCTGCTATCGTGTTGATTGCACCTGTATTGATGGGTACACAAAATTACGATGATCACTCACGGCGTCATCATACCGGAGCCAGAGATTATGCCAATAATTTCCTGGAATCCTGTGCACCCAATGCCATTATTTTCACTTACGGTGACAATGATACCTATCCGCTGTGGTACGCCCAAGAGGTAGAAGGCATCCGTACGGATGTGCGGGTGGTGAACCTGAGCCTGATACAGGTGGATTGGTATATTGATTTGTTGCGTCGAAAGGTCAATGATTCTCCGGCGATCAAGATGTCGATTCCTCAGGAGGCCTTGCGTGGCAATAAACGCAATCAAATTTTCTATGTGGATGCTGATCGCAATCCAAATACGCCTGATCCGGTTGTTTCATTGAATGATCTTCTGAAATTTATTGGTGAATATCACCCGGTTTCCTCTCAGGCTGGCAGAGAATATGAAAGTCATTTCTTCTCGAAACAAGCATATATTCCGGTGGATCGGAATAAAGTACTGGCAAGTGGTATGGTGAGTCCGGCGGATTCGGCCAATATCCCTGACCGTATTCCGGTCAATTTGAATAAAGATGTGCTTTTGAAAGATGACATTGCGGTGCTGGATATTATTGCTTCCAATATGTTTGAGCGCCCGGTTTATTTCGCGGTTACTTGTCGCCCGGACAAGCTTTTCGGCTTGCAGGATTTCATGGAACTGGATGGTCTTGCACTACGGGTTACTCCGGTAAGAAGCCAAAGCGACCCGACCTTCGGCATTGTAGGTAGCGGACGCGTAAATACAGACTTCCTTTACAAAAATGTGATGGAAAAGTACCGTTGGGGGAATTTTGATAAATACGATCTTTATGTAGATCGCAGCTATACGCCAAGTGTGCAAAGCATGCAAACGATGATCCTCCGGGCATCTGCGGATTTGATTCAAAAAGGTGATACTGCCCGCGGCATTCAGTTAGTGGATAAGTACTTTGAGTCTTTCCCGCATATGAATTTCCCTTATGATTACCGTACGATGTACATGCTCAATGTGTATTTCCAGGCTGGTGCCTACGAAAAAGCAAAGCCATATTTGCAAATTCTGGCAACGCAACTGGAGCAATACCTTAATTTCTATGAGTCTTTGAATCCGGATATTATTACTACTAGCTTTCGTCAGGATTACGGATTGGCGTACCAGGCTATGGAAACCATGATACAACGGGTACAAAGCGCCGGCGACACCGAGTTTGTGAATGAACTGAGAAACCGTTTTGCCGCATACCTGGTGGACGATACCCTGCCGGAAACGGCTCCGCCTTCGAATCAATAGTTTTTGTTAAAATAATGTATTTTTGAGGTAGTGATAGCCCCGGGAAACTAAGCCTGGGGCTATTGCGTTAATAATCAATGCTTTTTATTCAAAGTTTACAAAAATGGATATTAAGAAAATAGCTGTTGGCTGTGACCATGCCGGTTTTTCGCATAAAGATCCGATCATTGCAATGCTGCGTGACCTTGGTATCGAAGTGCAGGATTTTGGCACTCATTCTGCCGATTCGGTAGATTATCCAGACTTTGTACATCCCGTTGCTGAAAGTTTGGAAAACGGAAACGCCGATCTAGGGGTAGTTATTTGCGGAAGCGGGAACGGTGTGGCTATCACCGCCAATAAGCACCAGCAAATTCGCTGTGCTCTATGCTGGAATCAGGAAATTGCGGAACTGTCTCGCCAGCACAATAATGCCAACGTAATTGCTATTCCAGCACGATTTGTCTCCGTGGAACTGGCAAAATCAATGGTGGAACTTTTTATCAAAACCGAATTTGAAGGTGGACGGCACGGACGACGGGTAGGCAAAATTGCCATTTCCTGCTGATTTGGCCAAAGTCTTCAACCAACCATCGGTTTTGACTTACTTTATTTAAAAAAATTATTATGCGAATTTTTCTAAGTTTTTTGCTAACACTTTGCTGGATTGTTTCGTACACGCAAAGCAGCGGTTGGACTTCTGCCAATCCGCAGGCTTTTGCCAATACCATCACAAGCGAAGATCTTAAAGTTCATTTATACAAACTCGCCTCGGAAGAAATGCAGGGCCGCGAGACCGGACAGCCCGGGCAGAAAAAGGCAGCCGGATATATCGCTGATATTTTTAAAGATCTTGGCTTGCCGGCAATTGGTGAAAAAGGGAGCTATTTCCAGAAAATCACCTATCGTACCGAAAGCTGGGATGCTTTGAGTCTGGCTATTGAAGGTGAAACCTATCGCTCGATCAAGGATTTTTATGCGATTCCTTATTTTAATACCGATCTGGATAGCTTTGTGACCAGTGAGGTAATATTTCTTGGATATGGTATTGATGATGAAGGGTATAGTGATTATGAAAATATAGATGTGAATGGCAAGGTGATTCTGGTGTACGATGGCGAGCCCAAAGATAAGGACGGAAATTCTCTGCTGACTGGAACCACCCAAACCTCAGATTGGACAAAAAACTGGCGGAAAAAGTTACAGGTTGCCAAACTCAAAGGCGTCAAAGTAGTTCTGTTTATCGACAGCAATTTCCAGGAAAATCTGCTTAAAAATGCGCAGCAATCTCTGGCAGGATACGATGTACAATTCAGCGACGCCGATCTTGATGGATCGCTTGCAAATAATGTGTTTTTGTCTTCTACGCTGGCGAAGAAAATTGTGGACAAGGCCTACAAAGAGGTCATTAAAGCCCGAAAGAAAATTTCCCGTAAAGGGGAGCCCGTGCATGTAAAGATTTCCTGCGACCTTGCAGTACAACTAAAGAAAAGAAGCAGGATGCTGCAAGGGGAAAATGTGCTGGGCTATATCGAAGGTGTGGACGAACAGCTCAAGGATGAATTGGTGATTATCACAGCGCATTACGACCATCTTGGTATGCGTGGCGAAAGCATCTATTTTGGTGCAGATGATAATGCTTCGGGAACTTCTACAGCTTTGGAAATCGCGCAGGCTTTTGCGGAAGCAAAAAAAGTGGGGCAGGGACCGCGCCGAAGCGTATTAGTGATGCTGGTTTCCGGAGAAGAGAAAGGTTTGCTGGGGTCAAAATATTATGTTCAAAATCCGATTTTTCCTTTGGAAAATACGGTCGTGAATGTAAATGTGGACATGGTGGGCAGAGTAGATGAGAAACACAATAGCAATCCAAATTATATTTATGTAATTGGCGCCGATAGACTTAGTTCAGAGTTGCATCGTATAAACGAAAATGCCAACGCTACTTACACCCGCCTTGAGCTGGATTATACTTACAATGAAGAGAGCGATCCGAATCGTTATTACTACCGATCCGACCATTACAATTTTGCGGAGAAAGGTATTCCGGCTGTGTTTTATTTTAATGGTACCCACAAGGATTATCACCGCACTTCTGATACGCCGGATAAGATTAACTTTGAGAAAATGACGAAAATCGGGCAGTTGGTATTTTATACTTCCTGGGAACTGGCAAATCGTGACGAGCGGATTAAAGTTGATAAGAAGTAGTATTTAGGATAAAAAAAAAACGGAGTGAGCTAAAAGCCGAGTCGAAACCCCCCATTGACCGACTTCGCTCACTCCCTACTATGGTCATTTCTGACCTAAGCATCTTCGAGCGTAAAAAATATTTTTACTCACCAAATGCATTAGTGCATCGGTAGCAAAAACAGTCATTTTTAAAGGGAAATTTTTGGTATGAAAAAAATAATCGAAGCTATGGAGAAAGTAGTGCTTCGGTTTTCAGAAAAGTAAATTTTTAATCAGATAGCAACTTGTGCAAAGCTCTTTGAGACTGCAAATTAAAGTTTTATTCGACAAATGTCAAAATTTTTTTTTCGATCTGATACAATTGTCTGCAAATCTGAGGGTTAAAATTAAAATTTCCGCCAAAATGTCAGTTTAATTGCAAATGGCACAGCATTTGAAAAAAAAGCAGCAAAGACCAAAAAATTCAAGACTATGCAAAAAGGAACGATATCTGTACAAACCGAGAACATCTTCCCCATTATCAAACAATACCTCTATTCTGACCAGGAGATTTTTCTTAGGGAATTGATTTCCAATGCGGTAGATGCTACCACAAAACTCAAAGCGCTTGCCTCCCGCGGTGAGGTGAAAGGCGAACTCGGCGATTTGACGATTGAAATTATCCTGAATAAAGACGAAAAAACACTCACAATTCGGGATAAAGGAATCGGGATGACCGAAGAAGAAGTAAAGAAATACCTCAACCAGGTGGCGTTTTCCAGCGCGAAAGAATTTTTGGAAACCTATAAAAATGATACGGGGAATATCATTGGGCACTTTGGTCTGGGTTTTTACTCTGCGTTTATGGTTGCGGGCCAAGTAGATGCTGTTACAAAATCTTATAAAGAAGGTGCTGAGGGCGTGACTTGGAGCTGCGACGGTAGCCCGGAGTACACTATTGCACAAAATGACAAAGCCTCACGCGGTACGGACGTGGTGCTCCATATTTCTGAAGATGCAAGTGAATATTTGGAGGAGCATCGTATCCAGGAATTGCTTGATAAGTATTGCCGCTTTCTGCCGATTCCGATTAAATTTGGTACGAAAAAAGAAACTATTGAAGAAGGTGAAGAAAAGGAGACAAAAACCATTGAGGTTGATAATATTATAAATAATCCAGACCCGATATGGAAAAAACAACCCACCGAGCTCAGCGATGAGGATTATAAAAACTTCTACGAAGAGTTGCATCCTTTTAGCCCGGCACCCATGTTCTGGATTCATTTGAATATTGATTATCCGTTCAATCTTACAGGCGTGCTTTATTTCCCGAAGCTGGGCAATGCTTTTGAGGTTCAGAAAAATAAAATTCAGCTTTATAGCAACCAGGTATACGTGACCGATGATGTGAAAGACATTGTACCGGAGTTTTTGATGTTGTTGCACGGAGTAATCGATTCACCGGATATTCCGTTGAATGTGTCGCGCAGTTCCTTGCAAAGTGATCAAAACGTGAAGAAAATCACTGGTTACATCACTCGGAAAGTAGCAGATAAGCTGAGCGAGTTGTTCAAAAAAGATCGCAAGGAATTTGAGGCTAAGTGGAAAGACTTGGGCGTATTTGTAAAATACGGAATGTTGTCAGATGAAAAATTCCACGAGCGCGCTACGGATTTTGTTTTGTTACAAAATGTGGATAATGAGCACTTTACAATCGAAGAATATAAGGAAAAGATCAAGGAAAATCAAACTGATAAACACGATAAAATCATTCTGCTTTATACGCATCAGCCCGAGGCGCACGACAGCGCCATCCAGGCTTGCCGCAAACGGGGCTACGATGTGCTGTTGATGGATACAGTAATCGACAACCATTTTATTCAGCATCTGGAATATAAATTGGACAAGGTCACCTTTGTTCGGGTGGATTCCGATACGATTGACAACTTGATCCAGAAAGATGAGCAACAGGAATCGGTGCTAAGTGAAAAAGAGCAGCAGGAGGTAAAAGGGATTTTTGAAAGCTTGTTGAAGGACGCTGCCGGAAATTCAGTGGTACTCAAACCTATGTCACCCGAAGATTTGCCGGTAGTGATTACACGCCCGGAGTTTATGCGTCGTATGAAAGAAATGCAGGCTTTGCAAGGTATGCAATGGGGAGATTTTCCTGATTCAGTAAATGTAGTGGTGAATTCCAACCATCCGCTTGTTGCGCAGAAACTGCTTGATGAAAAGGATGAAAACCAGCAGCAAAATTTTGCGCGTTACCTATATGACTTGGCTTTGCTCAATCAGGGAATGTTGAAAGGCGCAGAGCTGACTGCGTTTATCAACAAGAGCCTGGAAATTGCAAAATAAAAGAAAGGTAGATGTGCCGCATTTTAAAAATGTGGCACATCTTTTATATTAGAACTTTACAGAAGAAATCAGGTACTCCAGATTTTGAATGTAATTTCGTTTATCCTCGCCGGGAGCGTAGATGAATCCTTCCACGAATAGCAATTCATTCTTTTCCGGATTGTGGAAAAGATAGCTGATAAAAGGTCCTCCCATAAAATCATTCTCCATTTCCCAGATACCACGTGCCTCCAGGGCGTATTTGCCATTGATAGTTTTAGCATCAGTGAACATCGGTAAATCCACGTCATTCACTTTCATATAAGTATTCGGAATTTGGGAAGAGACATACCGGCCGATTGTGTCGGTCACGGCTTTTATTCCTTCTCTTGTCAACTGGGATTGATCCGTGTAATTTATTTTTTTTAAAATCAGGTTGCTACTATATTTCTGTGTTTCCTTGCGTACCCAAACAACATCTTCATTACTTAAGGCAAGGAAATAATCATTGGGAATGCGAATTTGCACACCCATCTTTTCGCGCACTTCTTCTACCAGTTTTCTGTTTTCGCCATCGATAAACAGGGATGCATCGATCTTTTCTTCGTCAGCTTTATTAAACCTATTGGCAACAGCCGGGAAGTTTTTTTTAATATTTTCTACCAAAGCATCATCCGAATAGGCAAACTGATAGACTAATAACTGTCCTTTAGCCCATTTATCCCGACCAATAACAGTATTATAAGCCGGCTCCTCCTTTGCCCGGCGGGCTTTTTCAGAACCAAGATCCTCCAATACAAACCGGGTGGTCGCAGAATTCGAGTCGGCAAGGTTGGCTACGATCAAATAATTACGGAACTCCCGGCGTGTGCGCTCTTGGTTCATTTCTTCCATGGTGTAATGGGTGAGATCGAACATTGGCTCTGGCTGTGGTAAAATCAAATATGCGGACCCATAATAATATCTAATTGAATCACCCACAGGACTTTCCCAAAGTTCTTTGTCGGCGACCACTGTTATGCCATTGACTTTACCAAATGCAGTGGGCACAGGCTGCAAACTCTCTCTCGCCTCTTCCGTACACCCGGCAAATGCCAACAAGAATGTGATTGTGTAAACAAAATGCTTGGAGAAAGCAACTATTCTCATTTTATTCATTATCAAACGGTTTTTTGCTCTCAAATTAATTGAATTTTTCTAAACAATAAAACAGATGCGTTTCGGAATCGTTTTGGCGTGAAATGCGAAAGCGGCCTGAAGATTTCCCTCAGCCGCTTCCATATATTTTACAATTCTATTACAAAAAGCCTTCTAGTATAGGCTTTCGATGATTTTCTCTTCGGTAATGCCTTCTGCTTCTGCTTTGTAATTGCGCACGATACGGTGGCGGAGTACATATTTTGCAATCGTTTGCACATCCTCGATATCCGGTGAATACTTTCCACGAATAGCTGCCTGACACTTGGCGCCCAATACCAAATATTGCGATGCACGCGGACCCGCACCCCAGGAGATATAATCATTCACCATTTGGGTGGCGCGCTCCGTACCTGGTCGGGTTTTACTTGCCAATGAAACCGCATATTCCAGCACATTATCCGCGAGCGGAATTTTCCGGATCAATTGCTGGTAAAATTGGATTTGGGGGCCAGTAATTACATGATTCAGCTCGTATTTTTGCAAACTCGTTGTACCACGAACCACCTGCAATTCTTCTTCGTAGGATGGATAGTCCAGCGGAATGTTGAACATAAAACGGTCGAGTTGGGCTTCTGGCAATGGGTAGGTACCTTCTTGTTCAATGGGGTTTTGGGTAGCTAATACAAAAAATGGAGAAGGCAAATTATGTTTTGCACCGCTCACGGTCACGGAGCGCTCTTGCATGGCTTCGAGTAAGGCGGCCTGTGTTTTTGGCGGTGTACGGTTGATCTCATCCGCCAGCACAATATTTGCGAAGAGTGGGCCGCGATTGAATTTGAAATGGCGATCCTCATCCAGAATTTCCGTACCGGTAATATCAGAAGGCATCAGGTCGGGCGTAAACTGTATTCGCTTGAATTCCAAATCCAGTACCTCGGCAATAGTGCTCACAAGCAAAGTCTTTGCCAGACCCGGTACACCTACCAAAAGGCTGTGACCATTACTGAACAGGGAGATAATTACGGCTTTTACAACTTCGTCCTGACCAACGATTACTTTTGCAATTTCTTTTGACAAGTCATGATACGACTGCGCCAGTGCGTCCACTGCTTCCACGTCTGACTTGTAGGCTATCTGCGTCATTTTTGATTATTTTATAATGAATAGACAAATCGGGTTCAGTTGTTTTTCGATAGAATTGCGAAATATGCTAAAAAATTGAGGCATTCGCAAAAGCAATAACGTTCTCTTAACACCTTTGTTTCAAAGATTCATCATTTACTAATTACATTTCCAGAGTACATCCGCCAGCGGGTACGATTTTGGTTGGTAGGAATAATGCCACCATTCCGTTCGAATCCAGCGAAAACCATATTCCCCCATTACTTTTTTAAGCAAAGCTCTATTATCCAACACTTTCTTCGGAAGATTGGTGTAATCATGATGCCCTTCTTTTCCAAAATAATCATAATCGGTGCCCATATCCAGTTCCTTGCCCTTGCTATCCACAATGGTCAAATCCACCGCCGAGCCGCGATTGTGCATCGAACCTTTCCGGGGATCGGCTACATAATTCGGGTTGGGCACTTTATTCCACAATTTCCACTGAATTGGGCGCGGGCGGTAACAATCGTACATTTTCAACCCCAAGCCTTGTTTTTGCAATTGCTTGTGAATTTTCACGATTGCCTTGGCAACATCTGCACGCAGGTAGCAGCGCCCACAATCGTACACTTCTTCCTTCATAAAATTATTGGTCGTCGCATAGCGAATATCAATCATAATCGTCGAATCCAGTTGCTGCACATCGAGCCACTCTTTGCTGTTTTTGGGAATATACTCTTGCGCCTGCACAGCAAAAGAACCAACCAGAAAGAAAGAGAAATATAGAAACCTCATAATCAAAAATTTGAGTTGATCGCAAAGTAAAGCGTTTTTTCAATTTTACTTACTTTTGCGGAAATTTAAAAGAAACGATGCCAGATGTCAGACGCAAGAAGTCAGATAAATAAATCACCAATTTACGAGGAGCAATTTCCTAAATGGTTGCACCTTGCCGCTATTATTTTGCTGGCGCCCGCTCTGTTCATCAATCTGGGCTTGCTCACCTTCATCGACGACGAGGCGATCCGCTCGCTCGTAGCCCTGGAGATGAAACTCTCGGGCAACTACATAACTCCTACGCTCAACGGCGAATATTATTACAACAAACCGCCGCTGTATAATTGGTTCATCCTGCTTTTTTTTAATCTCACGGGCACCATCAGCGAATTCACCGCGCGCCTCCCGACTATTTTTTGCCTGCTGGGCTATGCCGCTACGATTTTTTATTTTTTCAAAAAACATTATAATACCAAAATCTCGTTTCTGAATGCGTTTTTCCTGATTACCTGCGGCCGGATTTTTTTCTACGATTCCATGCTGGGCTTGATTGACATCGGCTTTTCCTGGGTGATTTTTACCAGCTTTATGGTTATTTACCATCAGTATCAAAAGAAAAATTATTGGGCTTTATTCCTGCTTTCTTATGTGCTGACTGCGCTGGGTTTCATGATGAAAGGTTTGCCGTCTGTTGTTTTTCAGGTTTTTACATTGTTGGCTTTTTTTGTATACAAAAAGGAATTCCGAAAACTATTTTCCATTCAGCACATTGTCGGAGGACTCGTCTTTATAATAATCGTCGGAAGTTATTACTTGGTTTATAATGAATATAATTCTTTGTCGAATGTTTTTACAACCCTGGTCACCGAATCTTCCAAACGCACCGCAGTAAATTATGGTATCTGGAAAACGATCTTACATTTATTTACTTTCCCGTTTGAGATGGTGTATCATTTCCTGCCCTGGTCATTGATGATTATTTACTTAATCCGTAAAGATATTATAAAACTCATTCGCCAGGATAGCTTTATTACTTATAATGTGTTGATTTTTCTGGCTAATATCATTGTGTACTGGACGTCCGTAGAAGTATATCCGCGTTACCTGCTCATGCACGCGCCGCTGATTTTTTCATTATACATTTATTTACATTTTATTCATAAACAAAAGAACTCGCTCGCTTACAGGATTTTAGATAGAATTTTTTTTATTGTTATTGCCATCATTACTTTAGGGAGTTTTGCACCTTTATTTTTGCCGCAAACCCAGGGTACGCCTTATTTGTATTTAAAAACACTCAGCCTGAGCGCAGCGCTGATCGGACTGACCTGGTTGTACTGGAATCTGAAGAATCAGCGATTGGTCATCATGATCCTGTTTTTGCTGGTTTTCAGGATTGGTTTTAATTGGTTTGTGCTGCCCGATCGAAATGCGAATGATTTTGGAGATCTTTGCCGACAAACCTCGATCGAAGTAGGCAAAAAATATGCAGATGAAAAACTTTATCTTTACAAGGAAACCGAACTGCAAACGACCAATTCGTTTTATCTGACCAATGCTCGCCGGGAAATTGTGCGGCGCAAAATGTCGGATTTTGATAAAGATGCACTTTACATCATCAACCCCGAATTATACCCAAATCTTGACTACGAAAAAGTAGATGAAATCAAACTGCGTCACGATAAATTGACGTTTGATGTGGGCAGATTGAAATAAATTTTCGAATTTCTCATTTCAACTTTGAAAAATGTCTCCTAAATTATCCGTTGTCGTAACGGTTTACAACGAGGAAGAAAATATCAACCCGCTGATCCAGCAGATCTCGGCAGCGCTGGAAGGTTTCGATTACGAAATCGTGTACGTGGACGATGGTTCTACTGACAATACAGTTAAAGAACTAAAATTAACCGAACATGATCGTCTGAAGATCATTGAGTTCAAGAAAAATTATGGTCAAAGCCTTGCGCTGATGGCGGGCATCGACTATGCAAGCGGCGAGTACATCGTGACCATGGATGGCGATTTGCAAAACGACCCGTCGGATATCCCGATGATGTTGCAAATGGCAGAAGAAGGCGAGTGGGACATGGTGGCCGGGGAGCGCGTGAACCGGCAGGATGGCATGTTTTTGCGGAAAATCCCGAGTCGTATTGCCAATTACATCATCCGCCGGAGCTCTGGTGTTTACTTGCGCGATTATGGTTGTGCTTTAAAAATTTTCAAAGCTGATCTGGCTAAAGACCTTGGATTGTATGGTGAATTGCATCGCTTCATTCCGGTGCTGGCGGTGCTCGAAGGTGCACGCATTACACAGGTGCCGGTGAAGCATCATCCCCGGAAATTTGGGCAGTCGAAATATGGCTTGAGCCGCACATTTAAAGTGATGAGTGACTTGTTATTAATGCTCTTTTTCAAGCGCTACATGCAGAAACCCATGCACTTGTTCGGCAATACCGGAGTTATTTTGTTTTTGATCGGTATTTTGATCAACTTTTATTTATTGATTTTAAAAATTCTGGGACAGGATATCTGGGGCAAGCCGCTGCTGATTCTTGGATTGATGTTGTTAATCGCTGGTATTCAATTGATTACGATTGGAATTGTGGTGGAAATCCAAATGAGAACCTATTTTGAATCCCAGAAAAAACGCCCGTACAAGGTACGCCGGGTTACCGTTGGTGAAAAAGTGAGTAACCACCAATTTTAATTGGTGAAAAATAAACACCTATGCCCAAAGCAATTTCCTTTCGCAAAGGACTATCCAGTGTTTTGTTCTGGTCGGTCATTTCCGCCGCATTTATTGGTCCAGGTACGGTTACCACTGCTTCAAGTGCCGGCGCTAATTTCAAACTGGATCTGCTCTGGGCTTTGACTTTTTCCATCATTGCCACCATGGTTTTGCAGGAAGCGGCAGCGCGGATCACCGTAGCTTCCGGGAAAAGCTTGGGGGAGATTATCGCCCTTAAATATTCTGAACGAAATAAACGATTGCGGTGGTTGCTTTTCCTTGCAGTCGCCTTTGGTTGCGCAGCTTATCAAACCGGCAATATACTGGGCGCGGTGTCGGGACTTTTATTTCTCTTTACCGGAATTTCCCAATGGATACTTACCCTGGCTTTGGCGGCGATTTGCGTTGCTATTCTCTGGGTCGGGAATATTCAGATCATTGCACGATCGCTCGGAGCGGTGGTCGCTTTAATGGGAATAGCCTTTATTTGGGTAGCTCTACAAACTGATTTTAGTTTTATTGAAATCTCAAAAGCTATAATCACACCAGGATTCCCGACTAATTCTTCTCTGCTGATCATAGGTTTGATCGGTACTACTATTGTTCCATATAATCTTTTTCTTGCTTCCGGTATTGGTCAGGGGCAGGACATCCGGGAGATGCGCATCGGCGTGATTATCGCGGTAGTCATCGGAGGACTTATTTCTATTGCCATACTTTTCGCGGGCACATTTGTAAATGAGCCCTATTCTTACGAAGCGCTTGCCAAAGCCATGCAGGCAAAGCTCGGCGACTGGGCAATCTTGCTTTTCGGCTTCGGCCTGTTTGCGGCAGGCATGACCTCTTGCGTGACGGCTCCGCTGGCAGCAGCGATCACAGGTAAAAGTTTACTGGGCAATGAAAACCCCAAATGGCAAAATCATGCGCTCAATTTTCGGCTGGTCTGGGGTGCTGTTTTTGGCATAGGTTTATTTTTTAGCCTGACCGGCGTGAAACCAATTCCGGCAATTATTCTGGCTCAGGCAATTAATGGAGTGTTGCTTCCAGTGGTTACAATTTTTTTGCTTTTGGCTGTAAATGATCAAAAATTAATCCCAGCAGAGTTTAAAAATAAACTTTTCTCGAATATTCTAACCCTTCTGATTGTCACGGTGACTTGCTTTCTCGGTTTAACTAATATTTGGAAAGCGCTAGGGAATGTAATTCCCGTGGTAAATAATTGGCAAAATAACCTGATCTGGATCAACCTGGCGTTTTCGGGGCTGGTGATGTTATGGCTGGCTTTCGCTGTTTTTTCAAAACAAAAAACCTCGTAAGTTGGAATGACTTACGAGGTTCAACAAGCTAAGGCTTATTTATAAAGTTATGTTATGGTGCTACATCAAATTCAGCCTGAATTTGGTAGGAGCCAGTTCTCAATTTCTCGGCAACTTCGCCAAATGCATTTACGGTCAGTTCAATATCTTCGTCTGTGTGTACCGCGGTTGGGATCAGACGCAGCAGCATCATACCTTTCGGAATAACCGGATAAACAACGATTGAACAGAAGATATCATAGTTTTCGCGCAGGTCGTGTACCAAAGCCGTCGCTTCGCCAACATTTCCTTTCATAAACACCGGCGTTACACAGGTATTGGATTTATCACCCAGGTCAAAACCTTTGGCGCGAAGACCATCCTTGAGTTTATTCACATTTTCCCAGAGCTTGTCTTTCAATTCCGGGTGATTGCGCAATAACTCAAGACGTTTCAGGTTACCAATTACCAAAGGCATCGGCAGCGACTTTGCAAAAATCTGCGAACGGGTATTGTAACGCAGGTAGTTCAACACATCTTTGTCGCCTGCTACAAAAGCACCAATGCTAGCCATTGATTTGGCAAAAGTACTGAAATAGAGGTCGATTTTATCCTGTACGCCCTGCTCTTCACCGGCACCGGCGCCTGTTTCACCCAATGTACCAAAACCGTGTGCGTCATCAACCAGCAAACGGAAATTATATTTGCCTTTCAAGGCAGCGATTTCTTTCAGGATACCCTGCTCGCCACGCATACCGAAAACACCTTCCGTTACAACAAGAATTCCGCCACCTGATGCTTCCGCAGCGACAGCTGCTTTTTGCATTTGCTTTTCAAAGCTCACGATGTCGTTATGCTCAAAAGCAAAGCGTTCACCAATATGCATGCGAATGCCATCATAGATACATGCGTGATTATCCTTGTCGTACACCACCACATCCCGGCGGGTTAGCAAAGAATCAATAATCGACATGATCCCCTGATAACCGTAATTGAGCAACATGGCATCTTCTTTCATAACGAAAGAAGCCAGCTCACTTTCCAGTTGTTCGTGGTACTTTGATTCGCCCGACATCATACGAGCACCCATTGGGTAAGCCAAGCCCCATTCGGCGGCTGCCTCCGCATCTACTTTACGTACTTCGGGGTGGTTAGCCAGCCCCAGGTAATTATTAATACTCCAGATAATTTTCTCTTTGCCCTGAAATTTCATGCGGCTGCCCAGTTCACCTTCCAATTTTGGAAAAGTATAATAACCATGCGCCATATCAGAGAACTTTCCGAGCGGACCTCTGTCAGCTTTGATTTTTTCAAAAAGATCCATCATTGTTTAAAGCGTTTTATGATTCAAATTTAGGCAATGGATTAGCTACCATGTTTTTTTAGCCTTACCGGGTTCTACCCATTTACTCCAGGCTTTATTATACGTATGCAAACGATTCGTCGCATTTCCATTCATATCTACAATCGGGTTTCCTTGATTAACCCATTCAAAGATGCTACCGTACAGATTAAATACTTTTTGATAACCCATCTGCTTCAGTTTGTCGCCAATTTTTTCGCTGCGATAACCAACCGAACAATACAGCACAATGGTCGCATCTTTTGGGACATCCTTCAGGCGGTTTTTGTCAAAATTATCATATCCCAGATAGTTCGCACCTTTGATATGGCTCACCTGATATTCGTCCCATTCCCGTGTGTCAAAGATATAAACTTCGCGTTGAATATCCTTTAATTCTGACACTCCAATTAAGGGCACCGAAAAATTGAGCAGTTTACTCAGCTTTTGATCGAATTCAGGATTCCTTGTTGGAGGGCGATTCTCCGGTATTTGGGCGCAACCAAGTTGTAAAAAAAATTGAAAAACGATCGCCGGTAAATATTTCCAGATTTTCATAGCATTTGATTTTTAAAGTTTTACTGGACCCAGCCCCACCTTATCCTGAATGTATTGTGCATTTTCACAATATTTCAAAAGATCAGTATTTATAAAATTCTGGACTTCCGTGGTATATTTATCGGGATAAAGCAAGTGCAAATTTGGCCCTGCATCCAGGCTAAAGTAAAGCGGCAGACCAGTCTCATTCCGGAACGCCTGAATTTTTTCAATAGCGGACAGGGTATTTGGTTTCAATAAAATAAATGGTGGATTGGACAGCATCATCAACGCATGGAGCGTCAGTGCTTCGCTTTCGGCAATTTTGCCAAACTCATCCACATTGCCGGTCTTCAGAGCATTGATTAAAGTGTAAAATCTTTGCTTTGCCTGTTCGTAGCGGCTTTGTGCATAAATATTGCTATCCATCAGTTCGTGACCGGCGCGACTCGAAACACTTTTTTCTCCTTTGCTAATGATCAAAATATCGTCGTGATAGGTTTTAAAAATCTCATGCAACTGATCGCCAAACGGAATAGCAAACAGATCAGACGAGCCTTCCACAGAAGAGGTTGCACCCCAGATTGCCATGTCGCCATATACAGAACGACATGCGCTTCCTGAGCCAAGCCGGGCTATAAAGGATGCTTTTTGTTTGAATTCGGTTTCATCCTGCAAAGTACCAAATAATTCTTTTTCCAGGCTGCAAAGGCAAAGTGCCAGAGCGCTCATACTCGACGCCGAAGATGCGATGCCTGCGGAGTGGGGGAATGAGTTTTTTGAATGAATGATCAGATGTAGCTGCTTTAAAAAAGGAAAAATATCGATCAGGCTTTCCAGGAATTTCTTGATCTTGGCTTTAAACACCTCATTGGGTTGTTCATTGAAATAGAAATCCAGTATAATACCGGGTTCCTTCGATTCCTTAGGGCGATATTCAAGTCTGGTTTCTGTGTATGCCCTTTCCAGTGTAAAGCTAATGGAAGGATTGCGCGGCAGCTGCATCCCGTGTTTGCCCCAGTATTTTATAATAGCCAAATTAGATGGGCTACGCCAACCAATGCTTCCGGGCTTCGTTTTTGCGCTTTCAATAATTAAACTTGCGTTTTTATAATCCATTTCTGTCTTATTATTATGCGAAGATACTGTTCTTTGATGACCTTGAGAAAAGGAAAATGTTCCACGTGGAACATTAATGCGACATCAACCGGGTTTTAAACGTATCAAAGTCATTGGGTGTTGAAATGGAGGCTTTAGATTTTTCAGACAGCGAAGCCAGCCTTTCAGGGATATCTATTGGTTTATTCAAAATCGCCTCAACATCATCTTTGAATTTGGATGGATGCGCCGTTTCCAAAATGATGCCCTGGATTTTCGGATGTTCTTTTAGATAAGCTTGCAATGCCAGATAGCCAACTGCGCCATGCGGATCCATGATGTAGCCGTAACGTTGATCGATTTCTTGCATGGCAGTTTTTGTATCTTCATCAGTGAAGCCATATCCTGAAATTTGCTCTCGCATAATGTTCCACGTGGAACAATACAGGTCGAGCATACGTGCAAAATTGGAGGGATTGCCCACGTCCATCGCGTTGGATAAAGTTCGGGCCGAAGGTCTGGGTTGGTAAACGCCTGTTTTTAGATACTCAGGTACCACATCGTTGACATTGGTAGCGGCGATAAAATGATGCACGGGAAGCCCCATTTTTTGAGCAAAAAGCCCGGCAGTGAGGTTTCCAAAATTACCACTCGGAATGCTAAATACTACGGGAGTGGATTTATCTGGCAATTGCTTGAAGGCTTCAAAATAATAAAACGATTGCGGCACGAGTCGGGCAATATTAATCGAATTCGCAGAACTCAATCGAAGCTTTTGATTCAAATCTGCATCTAAAAATGCTTCTTTCACCAACGCCTGGCAGTCATCAAAAGTGCCGTTTACTTCAAGTGCAGTGATATTTTCGCCGAGGGTCGTGAGCTGTTTTTCCTGCAAAAAACTCACCTTGCCGGAAGGATAAAGAATAACCACCCGAATGCCTGGCGTTTTATAAAAACCTGCTGCCACCGCACCGCCCGTATCGCCGGAGGTCGCCACTAAAATCATCAGTTCCTGATCTTCTCCGCGATTGAAATAACTCATCAATTGCGCCATAAAACGCGCCCCGAAATCCTTGAACGCCAACGAAGGTCCATGGAAAAGTTCCAGCACATGATGCCGCTCATCCAAGGTCACCAATGGAGCTGGAAAAGTGATCGATTTTTCGATGATTTCCTGCAAATCATTTTCAGGAATAGCGTTTTTAAAAAGTGTTTTTGCAACTTCAAAAGCAATTTCCTGGAAAGAATATCGCTCCAGGGTTTGAATAAAATCTTTTGACAGTGCTGGAATTTCCACCGGCATGTACAAGCCATTGTCCTCAGGCAGTCCTTTAAAAACAGCTTCCTTCAGCGAAACGATATTCGATTTGTTATTGGTGCTGTACAGTTTCATCCGTTTTTCTTTTAGCGTCAGATTCTAATCGCGCCGTCAGGATTGATAGGCGAGAGATACAAGGTGTTTTCGATGCCAACATTTTCAAAAATAGATTGCATCGCTTTGCCTACTTTTTCAGCTATGGCTTTTCCTTTGCTCAATGCAAAAATAGACGGACCCGCACCCGAAATACTGCACCCCAAAGTACCGGCTTCTTCCGCCGCTTTTTTTACCTCGTAAAAATGCGGAATCAAATGTGCTCGTTGCGGCTCGATCACCACATCCTGAAGCGAACGTCCAATCAGGTCATAATCCGAATTCATAAGCCCCACGATCAAGCCGGCGAGATTGCCGGATTGCTGGATCATTTGTTTGAGCGTCACGGTTTCTTTCAATACGCCGCGCGCATCTTTGGTCAGAATTTCGATATTCGGAAAAACGACCGTTACATATAAATCCGCCGGAAGGGGTAGGGAATGCACATCTAAATCCTCATTGCTGCGGATCAGTGTGATGCCACCCAAAAGACAGGGCGCCACATTATCGGCATGATAGGCACCGTCGGCGATTTGCTCACCCAGCACCGCGAATGGGAGCAATTGATGTTTGGTCAAAGGATTACCCAGCAATTCATTCACCGCCACTACTCCACCCACTGCACTTGCAGCGCTGGAGCCCATGCCCGTACCAAACGGCATTTTTTTATGGATTTCCAGCTCGATGCCCCGGTTTTCGCCTAGGTGTTCGAGCAATTTTTGAGCAGCAAAACCCGCAGTGTTTTTTTCAATATTGTACGGAAGTTTGCCGCCGTCGCCACTGATTGCTGCAATTCGCAAACCCGGTTGATCCGAAAATCTGGCAATGATTTCATCGCCTGGTTTTTCCAGGGCAAACCCCAAAATATCGAAACCGCAAGCGACATTGGCCACGGTTGCCGGAGTGAATACTTTCACTTCCTGTTCGGTTGCAGTATTCATCTGCTCGATCTTATTGTTTGTTGAAAACATATTATGATAGATAATTGCCAATTCTGATAATTTCTGCAAAAACACCCGCTGCTGTTACCTCCGCGCCGGCACCTGGCCCGCGCACTACCAGCGGACGATCTTTGTAGCGTTCAGTGGTAAATACAATCATATTATCGCTGCCACTCAGGAAATAAAATGGATGGCTGGTATCCACCGCTTCCAGACCAATAGTAGCCTGACCATTTTCCAGTTTGGCGATCATACGCAGGGCTTTTCCTTCTTTCTCCGCTTTGGCGCGCAATTTTTCAAATTCATCATCTGCTTGTTCCAGCGCTAAAAAGAAATCTTCTACGGTTTCCGCTTGCTGACAGGCTTCAGGCAGCATATTTTTGATTAGTACATCTTTGGATTCCAGTGGCGTACCGGTTTCTCGGGCCAGAATAATTAACTTACGCCGTACGTCAATTCCGTTCAAATCTATTCTTGGATCGGGCTCAGTATAACCCGCCTTTTTTGCCTCTTTTACAATGTCGCTGAATTTTCGCCCTTCTTTGAAAGAATTAAAAATAAACGACAGTGACCCCGAAAGCACCCCTTCGATTTTCAAAATCCGGTCGCCGCTGTCAATCAGATCATTCAAAGTAGAAATAACTGGTAGCCCTGCGCCGACGTTGGTCTCGTACAAAAACTGCACGCCACGCTTCCAGGCGATATTTTTCAAACGCTGATATTGCAAATAAGACGAAGACGTCGCAATTTTATTCGGCGTGGAGATCGAGATGCTCGCTTCCAGGATACTTTCATAAAACTTGGCAACGCCCTCGTTGGCGGTATTGTCAACAAAAATAGTGTTCGAAAGATTCAACAATTTCATTTTTTCAATAAAACCATACATCGATGCTTTTTCTCCACGGTCGTTCAATTCTTCTTTCCAGTTTTGCAGATCGATTCCGTTTTCATCAAAAATCATTTTGCGGCTATTAGATAATCCAACCGCTTTGATTTCCAGAGAACGATGTTCTTTAAGATATGGTGCCTGCTGTTTAATTTGCTCGATAAGGGTGCTACCGATTAGCCCCGTTCCAACGATAAATAAATGCAACTCTTTGGTATCCGACAGGAAAAAGGATTCGTGCAGTGCGTTTAATGCCTTGCTTTCGTCATTTTGCCCAACGACTACGGAGATATTTAACTCGGAAGAACCTTGGGCAATTGCTACAACATTGATACCGTTTTTGCCTAGGGCCTGAAACAAGCGTCCGGCAATACCCGGGCGGTAACGCATGTTCTCACCGATGATGGCAATAACCGAGAGACTTTTCTCCACCTTAACCGGTTCGACGATACCGGATTTTATTTCGTATTCAAATTCGTCTTCTACCTGATGTTTAGCTTTGATGGCATCCTGAGGAGAAACAGCAAATGATATCGAATGCTCCGACGAACCTTGGGTAATCAAAATGACATTGATATTCACTGCTGCAAGCGAGGTAAACAAACGAGCTGCTGTACCTGGCGCACCAAAGAGTCCGCTCCCCTGCAGGGTGAGTAGCGCAACATTATTGATAGAAGAAATGCCTTTTACAGCCCGACCGCCGGAATCGGCTTTATCAGAGATAAATGTGCCAATGAAACCAGGATTAAACGTATTTTTTATTACAATTGGAATTTTTTGAAGCAGAGCTGGCTGAATGGTTGGAGGGTAGATCACCTTTGCACCAAAATGTGACATTTCCATCGCTTCGGCGTAGGTCATGCTCGGAATGGTGAATGCTTTTTTCACTTTTCGGGGATCGGCAGTAAGTACGCCATCTACATCCGTCCAGATTTCAACAACTTCTGCGTTCAAACCCGCTGCCAGAATTGCAGCCGTATAATCAGAGCCGCCTCGGCCAAGGGTAGTTGTCAAACCGCCTTTTGCTGAAGCTACAAAACCTGTAACTATCTGTAATTCAGTGTTTTGTGAATAGTGTTCGCGAATTTTCCCATAGGTTTTGGCAAAATCCACCTTTGCGGCACCGAATGCTTTATCAGTTTTGATAATTCTTCTGGCATCCAGATAGCTGGCGTTCAACCCATTTTGCTTGAGCACATGGCTGATGATGTAGGCAGAATTCCTTTCACCAAAGCTCAGCACATAATCCATTGTACGGGGAGAAACTTCCCGGACCAGAAAAATGCCATACAGGAGATTTTTTAGAACCTCGTGATTATTTTCCAGCTCGGGCAATGCTTTTTCAACGTGTTCCTGATTCAGCAAATTTTTGATCGCATCGAGGTGCCGCTGACTAAAAGTTTCAAAATCCTGATAATAAGACTCGTCACCATTGGCAGCAAGTGTTGCCATTCGGATGAGAGAATCGGTCACGCCACCGAAGGCAGAGAACACAACTGTGAACTGTTCACCCTTAGTATAATAACTCTTGAGAATGTCCACAATACCCCGAATTCTATCGGGCGTACTTACAGAAGAACCACCAAACTTTAATACTTTCATGGAGATGGGCTTTAAATCCTACATGGTCAGGGCGGAAATGCATCGCCGATTATTGGTCGGCGTGACAACACTGACTGAAAGCCAGTGATTAAGAAATGCAAAAGTATTTAATTTTGAGGTAAGTAGCCAGTGTTTAGGCTTTTGGAGGTGTATTTTTTTCTGAGAATAGTTGAGAAAGTATTGTCAATGCTTGGTTTTCCTTGCTTGTCATTTGCTTTTTTTCTTCGGGCGATTTATCTCCCTGACCGCAAAGGTGCAGCACACCGTGAATCATGACCCGGTGCAGTTCTTCCTCAAAGGTTACGCCAAAGGCAGCGGCATTTTCCCGAATGCAGTCGATACTAATAAAAACATCACCTTCCACATCAGGTAACGATGCATATTGAAAAGTAATAATATCGGTAAGCGTATCGTGGTCAAGATACTGCACGTTCAATTCGTGGAGATAGTCGTCGCTGCAAAAAATGTAAGTGACGCGCTGAAGATTTTTACCTTCTTTTTGAATAACGGTATCAATCCAGTTTTTCAGAAGTTCAACATGAGACAGCTCAAATTCAATATCATCTACATGGAACTCAATTGAATCTTCGTCTTGCTCTGCTTCCCAAGGGAACAAATCTGACATACACTCTTGCTTTCGGTTGAATCTTAATTGATTTTGAATTGCATTTCTACGGTGCTACCGTTGTTGTGATATTTGACTGTATCGGAAAGCTGCTGGATAAGAAAAACGCCACGTCCGCCACATTTGGAAAGGTTTTCAGGCGCGGTAGGATCAGGCACATTTTGGAGATCAAAGCCACAGCCTTCATCGGTTACCCGAATGGCGAGTGTATTTTTTAATCTTTTGAATTGAATCTGGACGTTTTTTGTTTCGTCACAACAATTGCCATGGAGGATGGCGTTGTTCACAGCTTCGGTAAGACTTACCAGGATGTTGCAATGCAGATCGGGGCTGATCTTGTATTTTTCTACCATTCTGTTGACGAAAGTCTCGACAACGGAAATATTTCTGGGATTTGAGGGGACTTTCAGCATTACTTGATCTGCTCTCATCTTCATTGAGTCAGCAAAATTTAGAGTTGTTGAATCAGACAAATTACAAAGTTTTAGTTAGGCGATATGATTCATGGTGAGTAAGACAGGGATTATGAACTAAACCAATCCAATAAACAACAGCCGGACAAATATAGTTCATTTATCCGGCTGTTATTTGAAAATTTATTTGGATTTCAGCGTTTTGAAATATTCTTCTACCAAAAATTTATAATAAGGCTTGAGCGAAGGAGATACCGTTTTATACATTTCGATTTCTGCTTCCCGTTTTTTGATGTATTCTTCCAATGAAGGCGGCATCTTACGTTCTTTCTCGGAAGCGGTTTCTGCTTTACGTTTTTCTTCGAATCCGCGTTGTTGTTCTGCTTTCTCATGCTCGAGCAGGCGGGTAAGAATTTCCTGCTGGCGCTTGAGCATTTCGTTGGTTAGTTTTTTATTCACCAAATCGGTCTCGACTTTATCCATCTGCTCGATCAGATCTTGTAATTCCTTACTACCCTGGCCACGTTGTTGTAATTCTTTTTGTTTGTCGCGCAAAGCTTTACGTAATGCAGCTTGTTTAGCAGCCATTTTGGCAAATTCTTCGCTGCTCATGCCATTGCCATCTTCCTTGCCTTGTCGTTGCTGATCCATTTTTTGTTTGGCATCCCGCATTTGCTGATTGAGTTGTTCCTGACCCTGACTGATTTTATCTTGCGGTTCGCCACTTTTGGGTTGTCCCTGCCCCGGCTTGGTGCACATTTGAGCACCTGCCATCATGGAGGCCATTTGCTGTTGCATCTGATTCATCATTTCACTCAGCATGAGTGCCAGATCGTTCAGGTTTTTCATAGCGCGCTGCTGGTTGTTGCCAGCCTGTGGCTTTTGGCGTTCTTCCAGGAAATCGAGGCTGGAACGCATATTTTCCTTTACTTCTGAGACTTTATCCGTAACGAAAGATTCAATCTGAAACAAGCGCTTGCTCAATGCCTGAAGGCTATCTTCTACCAGGCGGAAATCGTCCTGCAGCTTGAATTGCTTTTGGGTCAATTCCACATAACGAGGTGTATTGATATTAGTTTTGTCGAATTCTTTGAACAAATCCTCCTGATCGAAGGACAATCCAACCAGGTTTTCGAGCAACTGGCGCAGCGACTTCATATCTTCCTGCATCTGCTGCATTTCGCCCTGTTGCATTTGCATTTGCATATTGTTCGCCATATCCTTCATCTTCTCAGAAGCTTTCTTCTGTGATTCGGAGGCTTTTTTATTCTGGTTCTGCTGCAATTGCTGCTGACTCTTGTTCAAATCCTGCTGAATGTCCTGCATCTGCTGATCCTGATTCTCGATATTTTTAGGTTTCTCCAGCTCTTCATTCTTTTGCTCGATTTCTTTCATCTGCTCCTTGATGTCCTCGAACTTCTTATTGATGTCCTCCTGCTTTTGCTGCAACTCTTGCTGCTTGTCCTTGGGAGCATTTTTCTGCTGCTGTTGAGCATCCTTATTTTCCTTTTCCTTGCCCTTTTGGTTCTCTTTGTTTTCCTGATTTTCTTTATTTTGTTGTTGCTCCGACTGTTTTTGCTGCTCGTCAGCCTTTTGTTTATCCTCTGCTTCCTTTTGTTCGGCTGACTGCTTTTGGTCCTTCGGATTTTCTTCGGTCTTCTTGGTTTCTTCACTCAGTTTTTCCTGCTCCTCGGCCAACTTTTGCAGTTCTTTCAACGTTTCCTGCATTTTTTGCTCCACTTCCAACTGCTTGAATAATTCCATCAGACGATCCAGTTCTTTGGACATATCCTGATCCTTGAACTCGAAATCCTCCATCATTTGCAAGGCCTGATCTTTCTCCATTTTTTGCAGCAAATCCTCAATCTTCTTCATCAATTCCTTCATCTCCTCGCTCATCACTTCGTCGAAGAGTTTTTGCAATTGCTCCTGCTTATCCAGGATATTTTCATCCATTTGGGAGAATTCCTGCTGATTTTTCAGATTTTCTTCAAAGTTCTGCTTGGCTTCTTCGATGATCTTTTCCAGCTCTTTCTGGCGCTCCACCAGTTTTTCGAGCTCTTTGCGGTTCTGCCAGTCGAGTTCTTTTTCCTGAAGCAGTTTCTCACGCATGCGCTTCATTTCCTGCTGGATACGCTTAGATTCTTCCAGGGCCTTTTTCAAATCACTTTTAATTTCTTCATTATTTTTATCCGCCATTGCTTTGAATTGCTCAACAGTGGGCATCGCATACACCATAAAATTAGTACGTGCAGGCTTGCTGCCATTTACGGCATCATTGTCATAAACTTCAAAGTAATAGGTCACCTCGTCGCCCGGTGTTAGGTTCAAGTCCTTCAAGTCAAAGATGTGATCGAAGCGGATTTGCTTGGTATCGGGCTTTCTCAGCTTGAGGGTTTGCAATTCACCCTGCTTGCCATTTGCTTTTTTGATACGATAATTGAATGAAAGGCTCAGCAAACCATAGTCATCATTGGCTTCGCCGACAAAATATACCAATTTGTTATCGGTGCTATCCTGGAATTTTTCGGCAGAAATATTGGGATACAAATCCGGAATAACCGTAATACTATAGCTGATCGAATCGCCCTGTGGCAAGTTATTATTGGAAATGTACAATTTGTAGGGCTCATCGCGCATGGCCTGCTTTTTGAACGTAAACAGATCATCGGAGAAACGCTTTACTTCCTGACGCTCCTGGCCAGCAAATTGAATCCTGATATTATCCGTGTTTTCGGCATTAAAAATCCAGTCAATTTTGGTACCCATTGGTACTACAAGATCACCAACACTGGTCAGTGCTTCATCCTTACGCCCGATGTAAGATGGATAATCCAGTTTCACCTCAAAACCGGTGACATTGGGCTTTTTCAAGACTTCCAGTTCGTAGGATTTGGAGCGAACCGGACCAGCAAATAACCGGAAATCCGTATCTTTTTGCACATTGCTAAAGCGATAAGTGAACACATTCGGTGCTTCTTTGGCAAGGCGGTATTCCACATTGTCCACATTTATAAACACTTCATTTGGCAACTGATCGCCTTCGATTTTTACCGTGAGCGGAAAATCTTCGAATTGCACCACCGACAAATTGTCTTCTTCGATTTCAAATGAAAATGGCGCAGGTTTCAAAAACTCCCGACCGTTGTGAATCAAACGGAAGGTACTATCGCGAATCACGCTCGGCGCGGCAAACAACAAAACCAACAGCAACAGCAGGGGCGGCAAGGCATAGCGAAGATATTTCCGGTTTTGAGATAGGTTGATCGCCGATTTGAATGGTACCAACTTAATTTCTTCGGTTTTTTGATTCACACTCGCCATGATCAGCTCTTTTTCCGCAGCCTGATCCGATTGATGCTTCAGCTGAAGGACATTAAGCAATTTATCCTTCACATCCGTAAAGTGGTTGCCAATAATGGAGGCGGCCTGCTCATGGGAAATGATTTTACCCAAATGGAAATAATGCATCAAGGGCAGGGCAACCCATTGAAACAGTGCCAAACCACTTACGCCTATAAATGAAAAGAACAGCAGACGACGGACGCCACTGCCGAAATAAAAGTAGTGTTCCATTAAACTCATGCCGATAAACAGCAGCACGATCAAACCTACGCTGTACAGCGCTCCCCGGATCAGTTGATTGACATAATACTTGCGAATGAACTGGTCTAACTTCTCAACTAACAGCTGGTAATTGTCCTGATGAGCCATCTTAATTTGTAATTGAATATTTTGTAAAGCTTTACTTCCTTACTATATAAGGATTTTCTTGAAAAAGGTTGCTTAAAAGAGGGTTTTTAACGTTCTGTGTGTTGCAATTCTAATGCCAGGTGTTTAAAATTCGGAATTTGGGAAGGTATTAGAAAGCCAAAGGTGAAAATTAGGCAAGATCGCCCATAAAATCAAGATACTGAATGTTAAATAAAAGCAAAAGCCAGGAACGAACAAGAATCGCGCCCGGCTTTTGAGGTTTTTATTCTAAATTGTTAGTTAAAAAACAACAAACAACTTTTTTAATCTTGCAAAATCAGCTGACTATAAAGAGATTGCAATTGATCGTTGGTTTCCACTTTTTTAATGTCTTCAATCATTTTGCTGATTTTCTCAACATTCTGCTTCAGTGTCGCCTTACGAGCTTCGTCGCTTTCTTCTTTCGCCAGATCGTTGTAGTAATTGCGCATCTGGTTGAGCGAACGGGTCGCGCCAAATCTTCTCCACAAAGATTGATCCATATTGGTTGCCATTTTTCTGAGATTTTCCATAGCACCCATTGCCGTAGCAAAATCAGTTTCTGCGGCTAGCATCTGATAGCTTTCAATGAAGTTAAGCGCATCGTAACCATCAATCGCGCTGAAATTCTTTTCAAAGAAGGGCATGTATTTGGCATCACCGCTCTGCGCATAAATAGAACTTACAGAAGCCAGGATTTCACCATTATCTTCATTTTCAAGCTTTTGAGCATAAGTCAAGGCTGTTTCCTGATCAATGACCACCAGCGCCTGCAATCCGGAGGCAATAACCGTATAAGACGAATCCTGTTCGATGGCTTTCTTTGCAGCTGCCAATGCACCTTCGTCTTCCAGCTCAGCCAGTTTATCCAGGGCAACACCGCGTACTTGCGAGCGCGGATCATTAGCCGCCATTTCACGAACTCTTTGCATTACCACAGGATCGGTATTGTCTTCCACATAGTTAATTGCGATTGCCCGAATCACCCAGAACTTGTCGTTCAAAGCATCTTTAAAGACCGCTTTTGCTGAGGGAGAGGTGCTATAAGCCAGCTTTTGTAAGGCTTCATAACGATCCAGGAACTTAGGACCAACTTTATACTGGAAAATAAATTCCTCATCAGTCTTTTCATCCTCCCTTTGACAAAGCAGTGCACGATTCGCATCGAAGATCATCAGATTTGGCTTTTGGGCCATCGGAAAAGTAAATGTTTGTTCGCGTTCGGTTACGCGCACCTGGTGGCGGGTCGGTTTGCCATCACCTGTATAAATATCAATCGCAGCCGGAATCTGGAAAATAGCGGGTGTACCACCTTCAGCTGACTGGGTTTGGGTTACCGTAACGCTTGCTTCGTTGGTGGTGTCGTTGTAATCATAAGTGATGGTCATCACCGGATGGCCTTGTGAAAAATACCATTGATTGAAGAACCAGTTGAGATCTTCGCCTGTGGTTGCTTCAAATGCGAGGCGCAGGTTATGTGCTTCTACAGCTTGGTAAGCATTGTCTTTCAAATATTTATTCAAAGCCGTGAAAAAGGCTTCGTCGCCTACATAATTGCGTAGCATGTGCAGTACGGAACCACCCTTGTTGTAGCTGTGCGCGTCGAACATATCTTCTTTGTCGTCATATCCAAAATGGATTAGCGGGTGCATATTGCCCTGAGCAGAGGAAAAATAACCACTCCACTCGTTCAAAAGATGATAATCAGCCTGGTCGGCGCCGTATTTATGCTCGTACCACATATATTCGCTGTAGTTGGCAAAGCCTTCGTTCATGGTCAAGTTCGCCCAGCTTTCGCAAGTTACGTAATCGCCAAACCAGTGATGGAAGAGCTCGTGCGCTACGATGCCATCATTGCCGTTGTCAATCAGTTCGCGGGTGGTTTGTTGTACAAATTCCCCAAAAATAACAGCAGTCGTATTTTCCATTGCCCCGGAAACATAGTCACGTACGACAACTTGGGAATATTTTGGCCAGGGGTATTTCATATTCAGCTTGTCGGAGAAAAACGTCAGCATTTCCGGCGTATGCGCAAAAATAGCCTTGGCGTGGTCTTTATATTTGGGTTCTACGTAGTATTCTACCGGGATATTTTGCCAGGTTTCTTTTACTACCGCAAACTCGCCGATTGCCAGCATAAACAGGTAAGGCGCGTGCGGCTGATCCATTTTCCAGTAATCGGTACGAGTACCATCCGTATTTTTCCTGGACGAAACCAGCGTACCATTGGAAAGGGTCACGTATTTATCTTCCACGGTCACATACATTTCCTGAGTGCAGCGCTCGTTGGGCTTGTCGATGGTCGGAAACCATTTGGAGTTAGCCTCGGTTTCGCCCTGCGTCCAGATCTGGGTTGGTTTTTCAGGGTCTTCGTTGCGCGGGTCAATAAAATACAAGCCTTTGTCCGAACTAATAGCCGCGCTTCCGCCCGATTCGCTGGGGCTGGCTACATATTCTATATAAAGCGTATATTCCTCATTTTTTTGGTAGGTGCGCCCCAGGTTGATCACGATTTGGTCATTTTCATAGGTATATTTTAAAGGTTGATTTTTACCTTCAAAAGTCACTTTCTGAAACTCAAAGCCTTTCGCGTCAAGCGTAACTTGATCGGTTGGGTAGAAATAAGGCTTTAGCTTTAAGGTTGCTTTGCCAATTACCTTTTCATTTTCCCAGTCGAAGCGCAAGTCCAATTTGGTGTGCAGCAGGTCATTGGCGCGGGTATGACTTGGATTGTAAGGCGGTAAGGTATAGTTTTCTTCAGGCGTTTCTTCCAGATCATAAGGTTCTCCTTCATCGAATGGGGTGGCCGTAACCGTCATGGTGTCGAGGTTACGTTGTTCCATTTCATCGGCAGTAGCTGCGGTTGGTTCTTCCGAAGGGGTACTTATCTTTTGTTGTGTTTTGCAACTGACCAGGAGCGCCAGCGCCAAAACCAGTGAAAGCAGGTATTTCATAATTGAATTTTGGTTGAATTTTGTTATATTATACAAAGTAAAAACAAGCGTATTGTTGCGAAAGTAAACACCTTCTTTGTGTGTAAAACAGGAAATGCCTGAAAAACGGCAGTTTTTCACAAGAATCAATTGAAAATCAAACAACTGCGCCCTGAGAATCAAGGTTTGCTTTCAAATAAACCTTAACCATAGGTTCTCTGAAAAGCTATTGGTTTTAGCTCAATGCTTTGGCAGATACTTCTTTCAGGAATGTTTCCAGGTGTTCGTTAAATTGTGTCGGATGTTCCATCATGGGAGCGTGCCCACACTCATTGACAAAAAACAACTTGGAATGAGGAATCAACTCATGAAACCTCTCCCCCACGAAGGCAGGCGTTACCTGGTCTTCTTTTCCCCAGATCAGTAGTGTAGGTGCCTTTATTTGATGGAGGTTTTCGCCCAGGTTGTGGCGTACCGCCGATTTTGAAGTAGCAATGATACGAATGGCTTTATTGCGATCATTTACAATATCATATACCTCATCTACGAGTTCCTTTGAGGCAACATCGGGGTTGTGAAAAGTAGCTTCGGTTTTCTTTTTGATATAATCGTAATCGCCGCGCTTGGGGAAGCTGGTACCCATGGCACTTTCAAACAAACCGGAACTACCGGTGAGGATGATGGATTTTATCTGCTCTGGATGCGCCATTGCATAAAGCAGCGCGATATGCCCACCTAGAGAATTGCCCAGTACATGTACTCGATTAAACCCTTTGAATTTAACAAATTCGGCTACATGTTCTGCCAATCCGGTAACTGAAAGCTGCCGAATCGGCATCTCAAAAATAGGAAGCATGGGAACCACTACATTCATCCGATCAGAAAAGTGCGAGATAATCCCTTCAAAATTGCTCAGTGCTCCGAAGAGTCCGTGTAGTAGGAGAAGGGTTTCGTCGCCACCTTCAGATTCGATGTATTTGAATTTCCCTTCTTGCTTTATTTCGTAGTTCATTCAAAATTTGCTTAACTTGAAATAATGACAAAAGTTTGCAAAAACTGTTTTTTCCCAGGCAAAAATAGCTTTTTTATAACTTTAGTACAATTTCCATTGTTGAATAGTTGCCAGTTATACCCAAACTGTGTTGTATAGGCGCGTTTCATTCAATTTATTTGCCCTTATCTTTGCTTAATTCAAAAAATATCTCTTGCTTTGCAGTATAAAAAAGTGGAGAACGCTTTCTCTTACCATAAACTCCAGTTCGCAACTTAATCATTTCAAAAATAATACAAAAAAAATTCATATTATTTAATTAAATCAAACGAACATGCGTCAAATAATCGGTTTACTCATTTTATGCCTGGCACTAGGTACTTTCCAATCTTGCGTTTCCAAGAAGAAATTCGATGAGTTGCAAGCTGCTAAAGATGCTACAGACAAAGCATTGGCTGAAACTCAGGCTCAAGTGAAAACACTTCAGGAAGAAAACCAACAATTGCAAGCAACGCTGGAAGCTGAAAAACAAAGATTGAACGGTGAAATCGCTTCTATCAAGAGTGATTTGAATGCCACCAAGAGCCAGATGGCTCAGGTTCAGGAAAAACTGAACATGACTGAAGCGGAGTTGAACAAGCTGAAAGCAGAAATCAATGGTATTTTCAATACTTATGCTGAAAGCGGTCTGAAACTAGAAGAAAGAGATGGCAGACTGTATGTAATGACGGGTGCTGCTACTACTTACAAAACGGGTTCTGCTCGTCTGACTAGCGCAGAGAGAAAGGCAGTTGCAGAATTGGCTGAAACGCTGAAAAACAACCCGAAACTGCGTATTCTGGTTGAAGGTCACACCGACAGCAAAAAATATCCGGCAGGTGCTGGCTATGACAACTGGAACCTGAGCGTTGATCGCGCAATGGGCGTAGCTCGTGAATTATTGAAGAAGGGTGTTAATCCTAATCAAGTGGCTGTTGTGGGTCGTGGCGATAGCATGCCATCTGCTGATAATAGCACAACTGAAGGTCGCGCTCAAAACAGAAGAAGTGTAATCGCTCCAGATCCAAATCTGGGTGAAATCATGAAGAGCGGAGGAAATAACTAATTTCTAGGTTAGAAATATCTCAGCTGAAGTCGGATGGTAAATCAATTTGCCATCCGACTTTTTATTTACTTTATTATTGTAATTTTTCTGTTGTAACTTAAGAATGTAAAGATTCCTATTGCATTAGCGGTGCCTTTCACATTGGAAATAACCGGGCTGGGCTGCGCAAAAGGATTGCCGTTGGCAGCTCTGGCACGAAACAAACTCTCCAGAAACTCAAAATACGCCTGATCAATGTGGTAAATGGTGTTGTAAATAGTATCACCTTTTGCATAATCATATGCTGTTCCGAAAGCAATTACATTATTATCTATTAATTTATCATCGGCAATAAAATCCTGCTCGGGGATACTATCCAAACTCGATACATTGAGCAAGCGCCGAAAGTAATTTTCTACGCCTGGAGGATCGGTAAGATAGGTGAGTACTCTGGCCAAGGTATCGCCGGGTTTTTCGCGGGTTTCTGGAAATTGTACCACTACGCTGTCAATAGGAATGGGGCGGAGCATACGGGTCTTTGCTTCAATGGTTTTCCCATCTTTGGTGACAATTTTCAGCTCAAAGTCATTATCAAAATCGGAAGGAACAAGATCACGATTGACATAATTAAAAACTTTTTTGGTAAATGGGTTAAATACCAATTCATTTTTAAGTGGGTACACCTTATTATTATGCGCAATAGAAACTTCTGCATCGCTTTCCAAAACAGCATCCAGGAATTCATCCCGGTAAAAACTTGGAAAAGGATCAAAATACGCCACACTTTTGGTAAGCAGCAAGGTAAATGGCTGACCAGGTTCTAAATAACACTCTACCGCAGGGCGTTCTTCAAAATCAGGCAGATCAATTTCAATTTCCTGTTCCAGATTGCACCCAAAAACGGAACAGAGTATAATGAAAGCAATAAATACGGCAATTCGATTCATGATGTTCAATTTTATCAAAATTTAAAATTCCAGGTAACAGAAGGTAAAACAGGAAACAAGGACACCTGCTTGGCGGCGATGCGCGTAGGTATCTGAATAGAATTTCCTTGATTATCTTCGCCTTCTTCAAATTGGGGTTCGAAGTAAATAAAAAAGGTATTGCGTCTATCATAAGCATTAATCACATTAAAGGTCAGATCACTTTCGCCCCATTTTGGAGAAAAGCGCCAAATCAAACCAAAATCCAACCGATGGTACGGTGGTAGCCTGTAATTATTGCGATCTTGAAAAACCGGAATAACCGCGTCAAAGTTGGCGCCATAAATATCCTGAAAACTAAAGCGGCCTGTAGGTAACCAACGCAGGTCACCAGAGCCATACACAAACGTGGCCGTAGCGCTGAGTCGCCGGTTGATTTCATAAATTGCCACTACGGATAAATCGTGCCGCCGATCATAAATCGGCGAAAAGTAACCCTGTTGTGCAAAATTAGCCGTCGGATCAAGGGTCTTGAAATTGCCACGTTGTACGAACGCCAGGGTATAACCAATCCAGCCGGTGAGTTTGCCTTCTTCTTTTTCAATACTCAGTTCCAATCCGTAAGCATCACCGCGCCCGATCGCAAATTCATTTTCCAGTTGGTCATTGGCGAAAAGCTCGGCTCCGTCCACAAATTCAATCTGATTGGCCAGGTTTTTGTAATAGGTTTCAAATGTAATCAGGTAATTTTTTTTCAAAAGATAAGAAATGCCCAAAGCTACCTGGTCGGAGCATTGAGGTTTTACCCGCCCGGTGGAAGGGTACCAGATGTCGGTCGGAAGTGTAACCCCGGAGTTGGCAATAAGGTGAAGGTATTGATACATGCGCGCGTAGCTTCCTTTAAGCGCAACCCGTTCGCTCAGGCTATATCGGGCTGCCAGGCGGGGTTCTATGCCAAAATAGGTTTTACCTTCATTGTAAAAACCGCTGAAACGTAAGCCTGCACTAATTTTCAACCGATTGGAGATGTCGAAATCATCAGAAAAATAAGCTCCCATTTCCACACCGGTAAAATTCTGCCCGGAAGAAAAAGACACCATACCATCATCGCTGCCAGCTTTCAGTCGCCCTACAGTAAAGCGATGGTGCGTAACATTGGCGCCAAAACGAATCGTGTGGCGCGGATTGGCAACGTAATAAAAATCGGTTTTCAAATTGGCATCCCGGATATCTGAACCCAGCCGAAAAGAAAATCCAGTTAATTCATTTGTGATATTGTATTGATAATCAGAGTAAGTAAAAGTTGTATTGGCAAAAAGTTTGGGATTAAAAACATGATTCCAACGCACCGTACCGGTGGCATTACCCCAGTCAAAATTAAAATCAAAAAAATCGCCGCTGAAGCCAAATACATCTCGGCCGAAGTAACCACTTACATAAAGCCGGTCTTTTGCACCCAAAGTGAAATTGATTTTTGTATTTAAATCGTAGAAATAGTAGTCGGGAATGGGGTTAAAATCCTCCCGGTTTTCATTCGCCCGGTTGATGGCGCGGGTAAACAAGTCAACATAAGTACGCCGCCCCGAAACGATATATGATGATTTGTCTTTTTGAATCGGACCTTCCAGCGTGAGCCGCGAGGCGATTAAACCCAGTCCACCCGAGCCGGAAAACTTTTGGTTGTTGCCTTCTTTTAATTTTACATCAATCACCGAAGAAAGTCGTCCGCCGTATTGCGCCGGAAAGCCGCCTTTATACACCTTTAAATCTTTCACCGCATCGGTATTGAAGGTGCTGAAAAAACCAAACAGGTGATTGGCATTATAAACCGTGGCTTCGTCGAGCACAATAAGGTTTTGGTCAGAGCCGCCACCCCGCACAAACAAGCCAGTAGTGCCCTCCGAGCCCGAGGGAATACCAGGCTTGAGCTGAATCACTTTGATTACATCGCTTTCGCCGAGGATAACCGGAATTGCTCTTACTTCGCGGGTATTGATTTCTTCCACACTCATTTCCGTGGAACGCAGTTGTTCCTGAAAGGAAGATGATTTCACCACGACTTCTTCTAGCTGGACGCCGGTTTCCAGGGCTATATTCAGTTTTAGATTTTCATTTAAAAAAATCGTCTGGCGCTTTGTTTGAAAACCGACATAACTGAATTCCAGCGTAATCGAATCCTGGGCCGGTACAGCAATTGAATAAAAACCATATTCGTTGGTCAAAGTCCCGGAGCCCAGCGCAGGAGCCGCTACGGTAGCGCCGATGAGCGTTTCGCCGTTGCTGGCATCAGTTACTGTACCGCTAACGATGTATTGCTGGGAAAAGGCAAGTAAACAGTGCATTAGAAAAGGAATGAATAACCAAGGGACTTTCATTCGGAAAAATTTATATTGTGAAAAATGTGTCCTGCAAACTTACATTGCGTCATAATAAAGACCGACAAAATTCTACCAACGGTCGTTAATAAAAATATGTTTAACAATTTTGCTTCAACTTTTGATGTGAAGCAACAAGACAGGTTTACATTATGACTACAATCACCAAGTCCAACCTGATGGAAAAACAATGGAAATTGCTCGAAACCGACGAAACTATCGTGCAACAACTTGAGAAAAAACTGGGTATTCACCCAATTTTCTGTCGATTACTAGTGCAACGGGGCATCACAACACCCGAACAGGTAAAACAATTTTTTCAACCGAAACTCAAGCAACTGCACGATCCTTTTTTGATGAAAGATATGGACAAGGCAGTCGAACGACTCGAACGAGCGATTCAAAATAATGAAAAAATTCTACTCTTCGGCGACTATGATGTAGATGGCACCACTTCCGTAGCGCTCTTGTACAGTTTTTTGCAGCGCCACCACTCCAATCTGGATTATTACCTGCCGGACCGATATAAAGAAGGCTATGGACTTTCTTTCGAAGGGATCGAATATGCGCAAGAAAACGATGTGAAATTGCTCATCACACTGGATTGTGGTATTACCGCTATCGACCAGGTGCAACGTGCAAATGAATATGGTATTGACGTTATCATCTGTGATCATCACCTGCCTGAAAAACAACTACCTAAAGCAAATGCAGTGCTGGATCCCAAGCGTCCGGATTGTAATTATCCATTCAAAGAATTGAGCGGCTGCGGGGTAGGATTTAAACTAGCCCAAGCGTATGTGGAAAAAAATGGACTGGACTGGCGCCAACTGGAAGATTTACTCGATCTGTTGGTCATTAGTATTGCCAGTGATATTGTGCCGATTGTGGATGAAAATCGCGTGCTGGCATACTTTGGTTTACAAAAACTGAATTCCACTAAACGCCTGGGTTTGCGTGCTTTGATCAATTTAAGTCGCCGGGAACCACCCCTTACAATTAGTGATATTGTTTTTGGAATCGGTCCAATGATCAATGCCGCTGGTCGCTTGGCTGATGCCGAGAAAGCTGTGCGGCTTATGCTGTCTGTTGAGAAAAGCGTAGCGGCGGATTATGCCAGGGTGCTGGACTATCGCAATCAGATGCGCAAGGAATTTGATCAGCGTATTGCCGAGGAAGCCCGGAAATTAGTGCAACAGGATCCACTTTGGCAGGATCGAAAGAGCATTGTGCTTTATCAATCGCATTGGCACAAGGGTGTAGTGGGCATCGCGGCGGCCCGCATGGTGGAGGAGTACCATCGCCCTGCGATTATCTTTACAGAATCAGAAGGAAAAATTGTCGGTTCGGCAAGGTCAATCAAAGGCTTTGACATACACGAAGCGATTGGTATGTGTAAGGATTTGCTCATATCTTATGGCGGGCATGCCCATGCTGCAGGACTTTCGTTGTACCCCGAAAATCTGGTCTTTTTCCAGGAACGCTTTGAAGCAGTGGTAGAAACTCTGGCATCAGAGGAAATTTTTGTACCCGAAATTCCTATCTCCGCCGAAATTGATCTTAAAGACATTACACCTCATTTCTGGGATACCCTGCGGCAGTTTGCGCCATTTGGCCCGGGTAATCGGAACCCGAATTTCGTGGTGCGCCAGGTTCGGGATACCGGTTATTCCCGATTATTGAGGGGCAACCATCTGCGTATTGCAGTTGGGCAGCCCGATTCTGCAGCGCAGTACGGCGTAGCATTCGGTCGGGGCGATGATTTTGAAAAAGTCAAAACCCGGAAGCCTTTCGATATTTGTTTTAATTTGCAGGAAAATCGTTGGGAAGGCAATTCCTATTTGCAATTGATGGTAAAGGATATGAAATTTGGATAAAACAAAATAAAATATGTCCGATCCAAACAAAATAATGACCGACAAAGCCCCACAACCCGTGGGTTTATACCCGCATGCACGGCGGGTGGGCAATCTGCTGTTTTTGTCTGGAATTGGTCCGCGCGAACCGGAAACGAATGGTGTGCCGGGCTTGAAACAAAGTGCCAGTGGCAATTTCCTGGAATTCGACTTTGCAGCGCAATGCCATTCGGTGTTCAAAAATGTACGGACGGTGTTGGAATCAAGTGGAGCGCGCTGGGAAGACCTGGTGGATGTGACGGTTTTTCTGGTAAATATGGAGCGCGATTTTCATACGTATAATGAAATTTACGCCGAATATTTTAAAGACAATCAGCCGTGCCGGACAACGGTAGGCATCGATTCGCTGCCCACACCCATTGCGATTGAGTTGAAGTGTATTGCCGTGGTAAAAGATTAATTTAATTTAATTTGAATGGAGCGATTAACCGGAATTCGGGAATATCCACCCGAAACTCCTGGTCATCCATATCCCGTTTAAAGATATAAGCGCCGGACATTTTACCCAGTTCTGTCATCAGAGGACTCCAGGAAGCATATTGGTGTAATTCGCCCGGGGCCAGCACCGGCTGCCTGCCAATGACGCCTTCTCCTTCGATCTGGCGGATGATGCCGTTGGAATCAAAAATCTGCCATTCGCGGCGAAGTAATTGTACGGTGTCCGAACTTAGATTTTCTATTGTAATATGATAAGAAAAAACGAATTTCATCTCCAGCGGGCGGGAGTAAGAGGATTGGTAGGCGGCTTCCACGCTTACCTTGATACCATTGGTGATGAGCGTCTCCATTTTATGCGTTGCTTATAAATTCGTTGACAATTGCTTCGGCCTTTTGCAATGCCTCTTCCAGTATATCATTAACCAGAATCACATCGCATTTGTTTTCATAGGTTAGCTCTTTTGAAGCTTTTGCAATACGTTTACGCAGGCTTTCCTCGTCTTCGGTGCTGCGTTCACGGAGCCTTTCAAACAAAACCTCTCTCGAAGGCGGTTTTACAAATATAACTAAAGTTTCGTTTGGATATTGTTGTTTGATATTCAAAGCACCCTCCACGTCAATATCGAATACAATATGCTTTCCCCGCGCCCAAAGGCGTTCGATCTCACTTTTAAGCGTGCCATAATACTGGTCGGTATATACTTCTTCCCATTCCACAAAGGCATCCTCGGCGATTAGCTGCTTGAATTTTTCCACCGAAATAAAGTAATAATCCTTCCCCTCCGTTTCATGAGGACGCCGTGAGCGGGTTGTAGCGGATACCGAAAACGCCAGCGAATCGAATGTTTTTAACAAATGCTTTGAGATAGTAGTCTTACCTGCCCCCGAAGGTGCGGTAAGTATTATTAGTTTACACATTTCTGTCTGTGTGATTAATTTCCAAAAGATTACACCGAGTTAGCCACCTGCTCCTTGATTTTTTCAAGTTCGTCCTTCATGCCGACTACCAGTCGCTGAATTTCGGAAGAATAAGCTTTGGCGCCCAGGGTATTGATTTCTCGCCCCATTTCCTGGGTAATAAAACTCAGTTTTCTGCCTTTCTGCTTATATGTTTTATCCAATTCTTCCAAATAATAAAGGCAATGCTGTCCCAAACGTACCTTTTCTTCGGTAATATCTATCTTTTCCAGATAAAACAGGATTTCCTGTTCGAAGCGGTTTTCGTCAATTTTATCTTTGCCCAGATACTCTTCCAGGTTCTGGTGCAGGCGCTGACGCAGGCGGGTGACGCGCTCACTCTCGTGTGGGTCGAGTTGACTCTGAAAATCCTGGATGTTTTTGATCCGGGCGCGCATATCTTCCTCCATGGCGTGACCTTCGTCCAGACGGAATTTTTCAAATTTTTCAATGGCGCTATTCAGAACCTTCAGAACCATTTCCCATTCTTCCTCCTCGATTTCCTCCGCATCGGTAGCCACTACGTTGGGAAGCCGTAAGATAGCCTGCAGCATATCACCTTTAGACATGCTCAGTTCATCAGCTAGTTTGCTCAGTTCCCGGTAATATTTTTTGAATAAGGCGTGATTAAGGCCATATTCGTCATCTCCCTGATGCGATTTCACATCTATCATCAGTTCAATCTTCCCGCGTTCTGCACGATCGGCGATAATGCGGCGCAGTTCGGTTTCCTTTTCTTTAAAATTTTGGGGTATTTTCAGTCGTGTATCCGTGAATTTGCTGTTGAGCGATCGGATTTCAACCGTGATGGTTTTATCTTTGTACGGCAAGGTTTCTCTGCCGTATCCAGTCATTGACAGTAGCATAATTATGGTTTCTGTTTTTTTGAAGGCTGATTTTTGATGAGGTTTTTCTAAAGCCTTGCAAAGATATGTAATACAATGGATATTAAAACAGTTATATCCCGAGGCAAATTAATTGACAGAATATTTTATGTTGATTTTATTGAAGTTGGCATATAAAATTCTAAGAAACAGAATAATTCAGGGGCAAATCTTATCATTGGCGAATTATACGTAATATGCTGAGTGTTAGAGAAAAAAAATGAAATAAAAAGGATTTTTTCTTTTCAATTAATCAATTAATTGCGAAATTTGCCACTCGCTTGTCTGAGCGGTAAAAAAGCTTTTGTAACTCACTATAAACCAACTATTAAGATGAGAAAAGCTGATTTGGTTACAGCAATTTCGGAGAAAACAGGTGTTCCGAAGGTGGACGTTTTGGTTACGCTGGAAACATTCTTCAAGGAAGTGAAAAACTCCCTGGCGCAAGGGGAGAACGTGTACGTCAGAGGATTTGGCAGTTTCGTGATTAAGAAAAGAGCGAAAAAAATCGGACGTCACATCAAGAAAAACGTGGCGATTGAAATCCCAGAACACTTCATTCCTGCATTCAAGCCGGCAAAGGTGTTCGTGGAACAAGTGAAGGACAATGTCACTTCACTGCCAGAGGAAGAAGATGACGAAGACTAATAGAAGACATCCATACAATATAAGGTAGTATCTTATGACAAAAATGCAGTTGGCTGTTATCAGCGCTGGTCTAGCGCTACTTCTCCTACTGTATTTTGCTTTTGATACAAAGCCGAAAGAGCAAAAAGCCCTCGAAAAGTCTAGGGCATTGGCTGCTGAAAGCACCAATCTGGAAGCGCTGCTGCCGGAGGCGAAAGCTGCATTGAATACAATGCAATCCTCTGTGGTTATAGCGCTCGAACAGGAATTGGCTTCAGTTGGCAGCGACTCTGCTAAGGTGGAACTATTAAAGCAACTTGCCGGTAGGTGGTATGAGTTTGGCAATCCGGCGATTTCCGGTGCATATGCCCAGCAAGTGGCAGAACTGACTAGCTCGGAAGAGGCATGGTCAATTACAGGGACGACTTTTGCAATTTGTTTGCAAACAAGTCAGGATGAAAAAGTGCGCAGTTTTTGTACGAGTCGAGCAATTGCTGCATTTGAGAATGCGATCTCGCTCAACCCTGAAAACATTGCGCATCGTGTGAATCTGGCTATGACTTATGCCGAGAACCCTCCACCTAATGAGGCGATGAAAGGTCCCATGATGTTGTTGGAATTGAACCAACAGCATCCTGATAATGTATTGATATTGAATAGTCTCGCAAGATTAGCTATTAAGACCGGACAATACGACCGGGCAAAAGAGCGACTGGAGCAAGCCTACGCACAAGATCCGCAGAATGGTAACACTATCTGTATGCTTGCGCAAGTGTATAATGCACTTGGCAATGCAGGGCAAGCGGATGCCTTTGCTCAGAAATGTGAGACAGCAAGTAATCAATAGTGAATTGATAAAAAAATTTTGGTTAATCCTTTAAAGAAATTGAATTATGCCTTGTGGAAAAAAGCGTAAAAGACACAAAATTGCGACACACAAACGCAAGAAAAGACTGCGCAAAAATCGTCATAAGAAAAAGAACAGATAAGTCATAAAAAAACACGACCTGGCATTGGAGTGGTGGGTAGTGTATTTTGCGTAGTAAAAATTAACAAGGATGGAGGATACAGTGTGCTTTAACTTAGCTGGTAAGAAATGATCTCCATGTGGGATGAAGCATCTGTATGTTTCATCCTATCTAATTTTATTGTATCGGCACAATAATTTTTTGAACTTAATACCCAAAAGAAGATAACACTCTACATTTTAAATACACTGTATCTCAAGACATTATCTCTCCATAAGCGACAGTAGCGCAATGTAACAGTGGTTAGCACCTCGTTTGTGACAGGGTTGTTGCAACATCTCCGCAAAATCGATCCCGCCTCTGGCTGTTCCAGTGTCGCAAAAAAGAATTTTTCGTGTGGAAAAAGAATTAATTATTAATGCGACTCCTACAGAAGTCGAGATCGCGCTATTGGAGAATTCAAAACTGGTTGAACTTCATTACCAAAAAACCAACAACAATTTTTCTGTAGGCGATATCTTTCTGGGCAGAATCAAAAGGTTGATGCCTGGGCTCAACGCCGCTTTTGTGGATATTGGGCACAAAAAAGATGCTTTTTTACACTACACCGATCTCGGTCCAAAGCTTCGCTCTTTGGTAAAATATACCAACGGCGCCATCAATGGTTCCATTAATACCTTCCGGCTGGATACCTTCAAGCTGGAGCCTGAAATCGTCAAAACCGGCAAAATTGACCAGGTGCTCAACAAGCGTGAGCATTTGCTGGTGCAAATTTTGAAGGAACCGATTTCAACTAAAGGTCCGCGCCTGAGTTGTGAGATTACCATTCCTGGTCGGTATTTAGTGCTTACGCCATTCAACGATGTAGTAGCGGTTTCCAAAAAAATTGCTAATGCCGAAGAGCGAAAACGCTTGCAAAATTTGGTAGAAAGCATTAAGCCGAAGCACTTTGGCGTGATCGTACGTACTGCTGCCGAGGGCAAGAAAGTAGCCGATTTGCATGAGGAACTTTCCATTATGCTCAATAAATGGGAAGAGATTTACAAGCAATTGCCCAAAGCCAGAGCACCGCTCAAACTAATGAGCGAATTGGACAAAACCTCTAGTATCCTGCGTGATTTGCTGAGTGATTCTTTCAATCGCATTGTGATCAACGATAAGCAATTGTACCAAAGCATCCGGAATTACCTGGAGTCGATCTCTCCGGAACAGGTGAAAATTTTGGCCCTGCACAAGTCCAACAAACCTATTTTTGAGACTTTCGGTATTACGCGTCAGATCAAATCTTCTTTCGGTAAAACAGCAACCATGCCAAGTGGTGCTTACATTGTTATTGAAGGTACCGAAGCGATGCACGTGATCGATGTGAACAGTGGGCACAAAATGAGCAGTCAAAATCAGGAAGAGGCGGTATTGCGTGTCAATATGGAGGCCGCGGAAGAGATTGCGAGACAGTTGCGCCTGCGTGACATTGGTGGGATTATTATCATCGACTTCATCGATATGAAGAATAATGAGCACCGCAAGGAGCTGATGAAGGCGATGAAGCATCACATGAAAAAAGACCGGGCACAGCATACAATTTTGCCACTGAGTAAATTCGGATTGATGCAAATTACGCGCCAGCGGGTGCGGCCGGAGGTGAAAATCAATACTTCGGAGGTCTGCCCAACCTGTAATGGTACCGGCAAGATCAATGCTTCTATCCTGTTGCTGGATGATATTGAAAGAGATTTGAATTTTATCATTCAATCTCAGATCAAGTCGAAGATCAAACTGCAAGTACATCCTTATGTAGAGGCTTTCCTCAAAAAAGGCTTCCCCAATACGCAGATGAAATGGTATATGAAATATCAGAAATGGATTCGAATTCAACCGAATAACGATTTCCATCTGACCAAATATCGCTTCTTTGACGAAAACGAAGATGAGATTCGATTGAGCTAAGAATTTCGTGGTGTTATGGTGTTTTAGAATTATTTAAAGGTAATGCTTGGCACCATAACACCCTAATACTACTACCACACCGGGCTAATGCATCGGGCAGCCGCAGCCAATTTTACAGCCTTCCAACGCGACGATAAGCAAGACAAACAATACTAAAATCACTACCTTCATTCCGGTCTTTTTCATAAAATTGTATGCTTTACAACAAACATAAGCAATTCAAGCCATTTTTATCATGGCCAAACGCATTCTGGTAGCGCCGCTTGACTGGGGTTTGGGACATGCAACGCGTTGCATCCCGATCGTGCAGGAACTGCTGAAGCAGGGGGCTGAAGTAATACTGGCAAGCAATGGACGAGCATTTGAATTATTAAAAAAAGAATTTCCGGAAATTCCGATTGAAAAACTACCGGCTTATGACATCTGGTACAGATCCGGAAATATGTTCTGGAATATTGGTTTACAATTGCCAAAGATTGCAATAGCAATCTGGCAGGAGCATCGTGTTTTAAAAACGCTTATCGCAAAGCACCGAATTGATGCCGTCATTTCCGATAATCGTTACGGTTGTTTCAGTCGAAATGTAAAATCTGTATTCGTTACCCACCAATTGAATATACTTATTCCAAATTTTCTTTTGCAAAAAATGGTGAATCGGATCAATCGTCAATTGATTCGCCGTTTTGATGAATGCTGGATACCGGATATCAATGGTACAGACAACCTAAGCGGAGATTTGACCAAATCTTCTACTGCAATTCCAACTAAATTTATTGGTGTGCTTTCCCGAATGAAACTTTTGAATGTACCGAAAAAGTATGACGTAGCAATTGTTTTATCTGGGCCAGAGCCCCAGCGCACCCTGTTGGAGGAACTTATCGTAGCTCAGGCAAAGTCACTGCCATTCCAATTTCTCGTGGTGCAAGGGAAAACGGAAGTATTCCTTGAGTTTCAGGCTGCTCAAAACATTCATATTATTTCTTTTCTGACAGGCGAGGCATTGAATCAGGTATTGGCTGTCGCAGGCATCGTTATTTGTCGCTCGGGGTACAGCAGTGTCATGGATTTGGCAATGCTGGGCAAGAAAGCAATATTCGTTCCTACCCCCGGGCAAACCGAGCAGGAATATTTAGCTAAACGTTTTTTTGAAAAAGGAATTTTTTTCTATCAAAAGCAAAGGGAACTGAATCTTTCCGAAGCACTAGAAAAAGTGCAGCAATTTTCAGGGTTGAATAATGAAACTTATATTATCTCACAGCAAGTTTTGAAAAAAATCATCCAAGATTTTTCAGAAACCTTCTGACTGCCTACTTCTTATTAAATTCATTCATCGTGCGCTCCAGCCCAATGGTAGCAAAGCTTTTCACCGTATCGGCCGCGTATTTCAGGATTTCCGGGAGTTGATCCTTTTCTTTTTCTGTCCATTCGCTCAATACATAGTCAGCCTGCCGACCTTTCGGGAAATCGCTGCCGATGCCGATACGCAGGCGCGCATAATTGCTGTTGCCCAGCATCTCTTCAATGTCTTTCAAACCATTGTGCCCACCGGCGCTGCCTTTGCCGCGTAGTCGCTGGCTTCCAAAATCAAGATTCACATCGTCCAAAATAACCAACAAATTCTCCAGAGACACTTTCGATTTTTGCAACCAATAACGCACTGCCTTGCCACTGCGATTCATATAAGTAGAAGGCTTCAGTAAGATAAAAGTGCGACCCTTATGCCTGAATTCGGCAAGATCACCGAGATTGTCATCCTTGAACTTGACATCAAACTCCTGAGCCAGCGTATCTACTACGGCAAAACCAATATTGTGGCGCGTATTGTCATAATCGGCGCCCATATTGCCTAGCCCCACGATCAGATATTTCATCGGGTCAGGTTCTGTTTTTTGAAAAGAAAATAATTTTTTTAACCAATTCACACGGCGTTTGATTTAAACAGCCACACTATAATCGCGAAGTGCGTCGTTCAGCGATACCTTCTTATCTGTGGTTTCTTTGCGTTGTCCAATGATAAGAGCGCATGGCACCTGGTACGAACCTGCCGGAAATTCCTTGGTATAAGAACCTGGAATCACCACCGATCTTGAGGGTACTCGGCTTTTATAAATAACTGGTTCTGAGTTGGTTACATCGATAATTCGGGTGGATTGCGTCAACACGACATTGGCGCCAAGCACTGCTTCCCGCTCAACCCTTACCCCTTCTACAACAATGCATCGGGAGCCGATAAAGCATTCATCTTCGATAATTGTAGGAGTAGCCTGAGGTGGTTCCAAAACGCCACCAATGCCGACTCCTCCGCTCAGGTGCACATTTCTGCCAATTTGAGCGCAGGAACCTACTGTTGCCCAGGTATCTACCATCGTGCCGCTGCCAACCCAGGCACCGATATTGACATAGCTCGGCATCATAATAACGCCCTTTTCCAGGAACGAGCCGTAGCGCGCGATTGCATGAGGTACTACTCGCACACCCTGAGCTGCATAATTGCGCTTGAGCGGAATTTTATCGTGAAATTCAAAAGGACCGACTTCGATGGTTTCCATCTGTTGCAATGGAAAAAACAATACGACGGCTTTTTTTACCCAATCGTTTACTTTCCACTCTCCGCTGGAGGTATGCTCAGCAACCCGGAGTTCACCCTGATCAAGCAGGGCGACTACCTGCCCAATAGCTTCTTGTACAGGTTTGTCTTTCAGTAGGTTACGATCTTCCCAGGCTTGTTCAATGATGCGTTGAAGTTGTTCCATTATAACGATTATAAAACTTTAGGTTTTCAAAAGAAAAATTTTCTTACAAGGGCAAAAACAGGCCTACTCATATTTTAGTTCAAGCGTTCCAAAAACATCGGCATTTTTATCCGCAACATCCGGATCCCCGCCGGGAATTGGCACGGAACCAAAGACATTATCCCGCAACTTTCCACCATCATTGTCGTAATAAGAAAGGGCAAAACCCAGTCTTTTCCCTGTTTCTAGTTGAATTTGATCATTGGTGGAAAAATCATCGAAAGTATCGTTAAAGACGCCAATAGCAATTTCCCAAGTACATTTATTACCTTCACAAACACGGACGGTGGTCACGTGATTGTAAAAGAGAAAAGAATTATCGGGGCTTTTGTCAATTACATTGCCATCCAGGGCTAGGTGGTAAGCAAAGGCATTGTGCGAAAGTTCGTGCTCGCCACCGGAGTGGTCTTCGTCTATGTAAATATTGAGCCCATCATCTTCCCAGAAAGTATCCAGGCTGTTGAGGCGTTTGTCAGAAAGGCTGTCGTCGGTAATTTCTACAAGAAGATAAATAAAATCCTTTGACCAGGCTACCTTGAAGCGACCATTGAAATCTTCCTTGGTAGTTGGTTCGCCAGCCCAAACCTGATCTATTGGGTACCATTTGGCAACACTCCAACAGGCCTCATCAGCCTTACCATCCAGATCGGGTGTGATCTTTACAGGTACACCTTCATAATAAGCACTGCGATCGGTTGGCAAATCTTTTTGACAGGAGCTGAATAACATCAGCATGCATAGAAACCCCCATAAACTTTGGCTCTTCATCAACTTCATATTTTTTAAAAAGCCAAAGATAAGAAGCGCGAACCTCATTTTCTGCCTTGCCGGCGAAATTACTGATATTGCAATTTTACCAGTCGCAATCGGCTGCGGCGTTCGCTGGGAATAATGAGTTCATCTGAGCTGATTTGTGTGGCATCGCGGAAACGCAGCCTCAGATCAAGATTTTCAGTACTTAGAAGACTTTTTCGATCGAAATTTCCATTGCCAAATACAATGTATTCACTTACTGTATTCTCAAACTTGATTTCGTCATTGAATAGCAGCCGCAGACTGGTTGGCGATTTAAACAGGAAAAAGGAAGAATAAATGCCATTATCATCCTGCGAATATTGTTTTTTATGCAAAATAGTCCTCCAATGCGTGGTACCGTCGGGGTGAAGTGAAATCACAAATAGCTCATCGTAATAATGATCCACGATTTGCCGGACACCAATATCCATAGCCCGGTTGGCGCCGAGCGACCTTGCCAATTCGCGCGTCCGCTCACAAACCAGCACCGCCCCGCCGTCGCGTCGCAGCACTACGTCCTGCACCGCAACTTCCAAGACACCTTTATTGTTTTCAATATTTTTGCCCCTGAGGTTGGTGACAAATTCATCGTCAAATTCTTCAAAAGTAAGCAGGTAATTGCCCTCGGTTTCGGGTGTCATGCGGATATAAAAATAGCCATTGGCTCGATCCAGGTTTTTTTCAGTGTATAATCCCGCGGCAACAAGTTGATTATTCATATTGTCATAAGCGAAAGCAACATCATAAGTGAAGCGTTCTTCGCCCATTGGAATTGCGAACCGCATCGGGGTTTCGGGACTTGCATTTACTTGAAAAATTTCGTGGTAATTGTTATCTCGGCGGAACCGGTAGCGATTTTTTTGCAGAATAAGAAACATGGTACCGTCATTGCTTACAATGATTTGATGGAATTCTTCCCAGAAGTTCATATTCTCCGGGAAGAAGGATTTTTCCCAGAGCACTTTCATATTAACTACATCGTAGGAAACAACCCTGAAATTTTGTTGATTTTCAACAAAATAGATCAGGGCCTTTGTTTTATCTTCGGATTTGATGACTTCAAAATTTGGCGTATAAAACATGAAACCGAAATCTTTTAGCGTCATGGTATCGCGCAAATTGGCAGCCGGATCATACCGGTTTGCCTTGAGAATCAGGTGATTTTTATCCCGATGGCGATAAAAAACGGTAAAATCCTCCTCGGAAGGCACGATGCCTATTACCTTTGGAGATCTTTTTTCCAGGTTCAGTTCTTTGCTCCAGGTTTCGCGCATGCGGTTGTCAAAAGCTTGTATTTCAAACTGATTCACCCGATCCCTGAAAAGGAGGAGCCTGTCTTTGAAATGCCCGACAATCTCATAGGCAACATCGTTGCGCAATGGGATATCTTCGGAAATTGTAATTTTCTGAGCGAAAAGCAACCCGGGTAGGGAGAGTAGTATAGTGCTGAACAATTTCTTCATAGCTTAATAATATTTTTATAGTACCGAATTACTAAAAATAGGGATATTGTGCTGAATTATCTAACATCAATTTTGTAAAAAAGATAGCAAAACTCTATTTAAAGTAAAATCTAAATTTGCCTGGAAGTTTAAAATAATATGTGGAAAAGTGTCAAAAGACGAAAATTTATCGTTCCAGAACCTTGAAAATGATACACCGCACCGATGCTGATCGTACTTTATATAGTCTTGTCGATTCTGGGATTTTGGCTCCTGGGCAATCTGTTCACCTATCCGCTTCAGGATTATTTTATTTTCCGACCCAAAAGGCTTAGGCCGGATTATCACTTTTCTTTCTCGGCAGAACCGGAAGAAGTTTTTATTGATACGCCTCATCATGGAAGGATTAATGCGCTTTGGTTTAGGGCCGCTCAATCCAAAGGAATTATCCTTTATTTTCATGGCAATGCGGGCAATCTGGCACGCTGGGGGCATTTGCACCACCGCTTCACCCGTTTCGGCTATGATTTTTTTGTATATGATTATCGGGGCTTTGGAAAAAGCACAGGGCGCCGGAGTGAGCGCATCTTATACGAAGATGCAACGGCGGTATTCAAGCACGTGCAACAATATTTGCCGGCGGAACAAATAATTGTGTTCGGACGTTCCATGGGTTCTGCTTTTGCTTGTAAGATAGCAGCCGATGCTTCGGTGAAAAAACTCATACTTGAAACGCCGTTTTCCAGCATGAAAGAGTTATTTTATCATTATTATCCATTTTTACCCAGGATTTTTAAGTTCAAATATTATTTTCCCAACCGAAAATATCTGCAGCAAGTACAAAGTCCGGTGTATATTTTTCAAGGAACGGACGATTGGGTAGTGCCGTATACCTGCGCTGCTCGCCTCAAGAGTTACCTCAAACCCGATGATGAATTTATCACCATTCCCGGTGGTGGGCACAATGATTTGTTATTTTTCGATATTTACAACCTTAAAATGGAAGGGATTCTATCATAGTATTTAGTTTTTAATTATGAGCAAAAGAACCAAACTACAGAAGTTCGCAGAGCTATTGACCTTTCCGAATGTGTATGAAAATTTTGATGCGAAACAACCCGAACTGGCTGGGCAGGATGGGAAAATTGTAGATTTAAAAGGGAAATGGGATGCAACGCATTTTAAAAAAGGAAACCCAATTACGCTGGAATTGGCTTGTGGGCGCGGAGAATATTCGCTGGGTCTGGCAAGAGCGTATCCGGATCGAAACTTTATAGGCGTGGACATCAAAGGCGCGCGAATCTGGAAAGGCGCGAAAATTGCGCTGGATGAAGGGTTGAACAATGTTGCATTCCTGCGTACCCGCATTGAGCAGATTGCCTTGTTTTTTGCACCGGAGGAAATCAGTGAAATATGGATCACCTTTCCCGATCCGTTTTTGAAAGAAAGCAAATCTAACCGGCGCTTGACTTCGCCCATTTTTATAAATGAATACAGGAAAATACTAAAGCAAGGCGGCATCGTGCATCTGAAAACCGATGAGCCAAATTTGTATGATTTTACCTTGGAGACCTTGTCTGCTGATCCTGAAGTGGAAATTCTGTATCACGACGATGATATCTATGCAAAAGCCTTACCTTTTCCGGAGCTGGAACTAAAAACGTACTACGAGCAGATGCACTTGTCGGAAGGAAAAAAGATCAAGTACGTACGGTTCAGAATATGAGAACCTGTCAGGCTTCTTGAAACCTGACAGGTTTGAAATATTATGGAGTGGTAATGCCCAATTTAGTTTTCACCATGGCAGTGATATCCATCGAAGGGTCTTTGTATAAAAGAACGCCTTCATCAAAGATATATTGATAGCTGCCTTCCTTGGCGACTGCCTGAATTGCATTATTCACTTTCTCCAGGATAGGGTTCATCAATTCTGCCCGTTTTTTCTGCAATTGATCAACCATTTCCTGCTCAAACTTCTGGATGTCGGTTTGTGCAGTTTCCAGTTTTTTGGCTTCTTCTTCCTGTTGCTTGGGAGAGAGTTCACCTCGTTCTACCTTCTGCTGGATAGCAACATAGTCCTGCTGGAATTTTTCCACCATGCCCTGTCCCTTTTTCTGCAACTGTTTCTGAAGCGCTTCCAACTGGGCATCCGCCTGCTTAACATCCGGCATTTCTGCCAGAATCGCGTTGGAGTTGATATAGCCGAATTTCTGTGCCTGTAAAGATACCGTCACACAGAACAATGCTATGAATAAACTCGTGATTTTCAAAGTAGCTTTCATTACTAAAGATTGATTAAAAGATTTTATAGCGGCTGCAAAATTACAGCTTTCCTTGGGATTTTTCTTTACTTTTTCAAACGATCCAGGATGTCATCGGTCTTATCGTAAGCAGCATTTGAAAAAATGATCCCGGCGCTGCCCGATTTATCGAAAATAAAATCATAGCCACGCTCCTGTGCATAAGACTCGATGGCAGCGTAAATTTTATCCTGTATTGGGCGCACCAGTTCCTGGCGCATTTTGAACAACTCACCTTCCGGACCAAACTTATTACGCTGCATATCACGGATCGCTTTTTCCTTTTCCATGATCTCTTCCTCGCGTTGCTTGCGCGCATCGTCACTTAGAAGGACTTGCTCAGCCTGATAACGGTTGTACATACCTTTCACTTTATCATATTCTTGTGCAATTTCCTGACGCCATTTGGACGCTACATTGTCCAGTTCGGTCTGCGCCTGCTGATATTCTGCAACACTTTCCAGAATTCTGTTCACATCCACATAAGCAATACGTTGCGCATTTGCCGTAAAGGCGAGTGCGATAGCAAAAGCAAAAACAGTCAGGGTTTTCTTAAAGATTGTAGATTTCATATTTCAATGATTTAGTTTGGTTCAACAACTCTCAAAATTACAATTTTATCACTTGCTTTCATTTGTGAGACTATTCTTTGGCAAAAAAGTCACAAACCGGAAAGTTGTTAAAAAATTCAAAAAACGATCTAAAATTCTCCTTATTAACGATTTACGGAATGTTTCTGTTACGCCAGATGCCACTTGTTTAACCATAGTTTAACCAAGTATTTAGTCAAAATTAACGAAGTAGAATATTTTCCGGAGTAGATTTTCATTGGCTTCCAAGGGGTATTTCTAACTTCGCCTTTTTTAAAATCGTGTTGTTGTGTTTTGTGCTGTGGTGTTTTGGTGGAAAAGCCCTGACCATTCAACCAAACGCTCCTGAACACATAAACACATCTACACTTCAACACAACTTTAAATGAAACAAACACATCACATTAGCTCGGCATATCTGGATTTGGAGACAATCCGGACCCTCGCCGGGGAAGACGTTCACCTAGCCTTATCAGAAGAGAGTGCCGACCGGATAAAAAGTTGCAGAGCCTATTTGGAAAATAAGCTCAACGATAGCGAAACACCGTTTTATGGCATCAATACAGGCTTTGGCGCGCTTTGCAATATCCGTATTTCCAAAACCGAGATCGAGCGTTTACAATTCCATCTGGTGCAATCACACGCTTGCGGGATGGGTGATGAAGTACCCCCCGAAATTATTCGGCTGATTTTATTCCTGAAAATTCAAAATTTGAACTATGGCTACAGCGGTGTGCGACTTGCTCTGGTAGATCGCATGATTGAATATTTTAACCGCAGCATTCTACCGGTTCTTTATCAAATGGGTTCACTGGGTGCCTCGGGTGACCTGGCGCCATTGGCGCACCTCAGTCTGCCGCTGATTGGTTTGGGCGAAGTGTGGTATTATGGCAAAAAACATCAAACGAGTGAACTGCTGCGTGATCTGCAAATACAGCCGCTACGGTTTCAATCCAAGGAAGCCATTGCACTTTTGAACGGGACCCAGTTTTCAACCGCCTATGCCTTGTGGTGTTTGCTGGAAGCACATCGATTGTACGAACTGGCGAATATTTGCGCAGCTATTTCTTTGGATGCTTTCGATTGTCATGAATCGCCGTTTGATGAAAAAATCCAGCGCATCCGACCGCACGCAGGGCAGGTAAAAACGGCTGAAAAAATTCGAAAACTAAGGGCAAACAGTACACTGGCAACTCAACCCAAAGAGCATGTGCAGGATCCTTATGCGTTTCGTTGCGTACCCCAGGTGCACGGTGCGAGCTGGGATGCAATTGCACATGTACAGGAAATCGTGCTTACGGAGATCAATTCTGTTACCGATAACCCCAACATTTTTCCGGAGGAAGATGCAATTCTATCTGGAGGAAATTTTCACGCACAACCATTGGCGTTGGCATTGGATTATCTGGCAATTGCATTGGCAGAGTTAGGTAATATTTCGGAGCGGCGCACCTACCAGTTGATCTCTGGTTCGCGCGGATTGCCGCCGTTTTTGACCAAATATCCAGGGATGCACTCGGGTTTAATGATTCCTCAATACACCGCCGCATCGATGGTGAGCCAAAACAAACAACTTTGTACGCCCGCTTCTGTTGATTCAATTGTGTCGAGTAATGGGCAAGAGGATCACGTGAGCATGGCTGCTAATGCCGGAACAAAATGTTATAAAGTGGTACAAAATCTGGAGCGATTATTGGCGATAGAATTTATGACAGCCGCGCAAGCGCTGGAGTTCCGGCGACCAATGCATTCTTCACCAGGTTTAGAAAAAATTGTGACCAATTATAGAAATCACGTCTCAAAACTTGAGGAAGATCGGGTATTGAGCACTGATATGAATGCCACGGTAGCTTTCTTAAAAAAAGCTTACCAAGCAGAATGGATGTAACATTTTGAAAAATCGAAGCGTTTGTAACTTCAAACGTTGAACCTTAAACTTCAAACCAATAAAAGCTATGCGTATTAAAAAATGGCTATTTATCCTTGTTGTTACCTCCAGTACGGTTTATTTTGCAGGTTGTGGTGCCGGTAAAGGCGGCGGATTTAACCTGTTTACCGTAGAACAGGACATTGAACTGGGCAAGCAAACCGAAGAGCAAATCGCAGCCGATCCGAAACAATTTCCTGTGTTGCCTGAAAGAGGCAATGAAGAACTATACCACTACATAAGGGGAATTACCAACAAAATTCTGAACACCGGAAAAGTCGGTTACAAAGACGAATTCGTCTGGGAGGTTAAAATTATTGACGACCCCAATACGCTGAACGCATTCTGTACGCCAGGAGGTTTTATTTATGTGTATACCGGTATTATCAAGTTCCTGGATTCTGAAGATCAGCTTGCAGGTGTAATGGGGCACGAAATCGCGCACGCTGCATTGCGTCACTCCACCCGTCAGATGACACAAGTATATGGTATCGCTGCGCTGACTTCCGTAGTAACGGGCAATGCCAATCCGGGCATGCTGGAGCAAATTGCGCTGGGTTTGATTTCTCTGAAGTTTAGCCGGGGTCATGAAACCGAAGCCGATGAGCATTCAGTGATTTACCTTTGCGAAACGGGATATAATGCAACCGGTGCCGCCGGTTTCTTTGAGAAAATGGAAGGACAGGCTACGCCTCCGGAATTTTTAAGCACGCACCCCAATCCGGGCAATCGTGTTGAAAAAATAAATCAAAAAGCACAGGAACTGGGCTGCCGTGGCGATAAAAGAAATGAAACGGAATATAGCCGGATCAAGCGTTTGATTAAATAGATTGCAGTTTTCACAGTTGGCAGAAGGTGGTTAGGTTACTCATTTTTTAATAACCGTTTACTGCCAACTGAAAACAGCCTATTGCTCACCGTTTCCTTTTTCTACGTCATCTCCCGGCATTGGGTTTCTGAACCAAACATCGCGCTGCGGGAACGGGATAGTCACATTGTGCTCGCGGAAAACCCTGTCAATTTCGAAGCGGAGCTCGCTTTTCACATGTTCGATAGGAAATAGCTCACTTGACCAGAAATATAATTCAAAATCCAGCGAGGAGTTGCCAAAATCAGCAAACCATACAAACGGCTTTGGGGCTTTCATGATTTTCGGATGCTTGGTAGCCACTTCTATCAGGAGGTTTTTTACTAGCTCTGTATTCGAGCCATAGGCCACACCTACATTTACATTGAAACGTGCTACACGATCATCATGACTCCAATTGGTTACTTTTTCTATGATGAGCCTCGAATTGGGCAGGATGATGGTCATATTATTCCGGGTTTGTACCTTGGAGGTGCGCAAGCCAATTCTTTTCACGACGCATACTTCCTCGCCGATCACTACAATGTCTCCGACTTCGATTGTCCGTTCAAATAACAAAATCAGTCCTGAAACCAGGTCGCTGAAAATCTGCTGCAAGCCCAAACCTATACCTAGCAATAATGCCGCCAAACCACCCCAAATGAGTACCAGATTGAAGCCCAGACTCTGAATCGCCAGCAAAATTGCCAGGAGATACACAAAATAACTCAGCAATTGATTCACTGCGTATTGCGAACCAATATCAATTTTCTTTTTCTGATAATAGCGGTGCAGTACAATTTTGGTGAAAATCCAGATAAACAGCCGTGCCACGAGGACAATGAGCAGAGCTATCAATAAATTTGATACAGTAATCCGGTAAAGCGTATTTTTAACTTCAAAGGTATAAAGGACAAAATTGAGCTGAAATATTTTAACAATCAGCAGTAATGCCAATACATACACTACATATTGCACCATGCGGTGCGTGCCTTCCCGGGAGTCGTTGCTTACTTTAAATCGCCGCGACTCGTCCCGCTTTCGGGTTTCGTAGTAATTATGAATAATCGTTTTGGAGATCAGAATGTCAAAAAGCCGGGCACTTTGCCAGAAAAAAAACGCCAGTAGCACGTTGGAGATATTAATAGACACATTTTCATTGGAAAATAATAGCAGGTCAATATCCATTCCCACGATAATACCGATAACCGCCAAAAGCAACAGACAAAACCCCACCAGCCCGTTGATCTTTTGTTGGGCATCTTCCGCGACCTCCTCATTTTTAAAAAAAACAGGCAGCAAACGACGATGTAACAAAACATAAAATAAAAGTGATCCTGCGACCGAACCTAAGGACGCCAGAATATTTCCGACCGTTATATTGTAATCTCCAAAGCTAAAGAGTATATTTTCGAGCAAATCGTTGAGGTTCATATAAGGAATGCTTTGCCTAAAAATACAAATTTTTCACTATGACTATACGTGGTAATATCATTGATGTGCTTCGGCGCGAAACTTTCTTCGGAGTAGTTACTGTTGAAAGGGGGAAAATCCGAAAAATCGAGCGTATCAAAGGTGAGAGTGAGGACTATATCCTGCCAGGGTTTGTCGATTCGCACGTCCATGTGGAAAGTTCTATGCTGGTGCCTTCCGAATTTGCACGGCTGGCGGTGGTACATGGTACGGTGGCTACGGTTTCCGATCCGCATGAAATAGCCAATGTGATGGGCATCGAAGGTGTACAATACATGATTGCCAATGGTAAAAAGACATCGTTTAAATTCAATTTTGGAGCGCCATCCTGCGTGCCGGCTACGGTTTTTGAAACAGCTGGTGCGGCGATCGATGCAAAAGGAGTCGAAGCCTTGCTACAAAATCCAGATATCAAATACCTGGCGGAAATGATGAATTATCCCGGAGTATTGTATAAAGACCCAGAAGTACACGCAAAAATAGAGATTGCAAATAGCCTGGGTAAGCCAATCGACGGTCACGCTCCCGGACTCCGAGGAGATGAAGCCCGCTGCTACATCGAAGCTGGCATTAGCACTGATCATGAGTGTTTTAAGCTGGAAGAAGCCCAGGATAAGCTGCGTTATGGTATGAAAATCCTCATCCGGGAAGGAAGTGCGGCGAAAAATTTTGAAGAACTGATTCCGCTTCTGGAGCAACACGCCGACCAAATTATGTTTTGCTCGGATGACAAACATCCTGATGACCTGATCCTGGGGCATATCAATCAACTGGTGAGCCGGGCCGTGAAAAAAGACTACGATTTATTTGATGTTTTACAAGCGGCTTGTGCCAACCCGGTAAAGCATTACGGCTTGGACGTCGGGCTTTTACAGCCGGGTGATCCGGCGGATTTCATTGTGACCGATGATTTGCGCGATTTTAAAATAAAAGCCACTTATATCAATGGAAATTTAGTGGCAGAAAACGGCAAAACCCTTATTCCACATGTAGGTGCTGAAGTTATTAATAATTTCTACGCCAGCCCGAAAGTGCCGGCAAATTTTGTTTTGGAAAAAGAAACGGACGAGGTTCATGTGATCAAAGCCATCGACGGCGCTATTGTAACCAGCAGTTTTATTGCCGAAGTTTATTCTGAAAATGGCTTGGCAAAATCCAATTTGCAAAAGGATATTTTAAAAATCACTGTGGTAAATCGTTATACCAACGAACCGCCGGTTATTGCTTTTATTCACGGTTTTGGACTAAAGCAAGGAGCGATTGCCTCCTGCGTCGGGCACGATTCGCATAATGTTATTGCCGTAGGCGTGGATGATGAAGCGCTTTGCGAAGCGGTGAACGCGATCATTCGCAATAAGGGCGGCATTTCTGCGGTTGGAAACAATGAAACAAAAGTGCTTCCGCTGCCGGTGGCGGGCATTATGACCAACGAAGATGGTTACAAAGTGGCACAGCAATACGCTGAAATTGATACTTTTGTAAAAAAAGAACTGGGCAGTCAGCTTTCTGCCCCTTTTATGACGTTATCATTTATGGCTTTGCTTGTCATTCCTAAGTTGAAGCTGAGCGACAAAGGGCTTTTTGATGGCAAGAAATTTGAGTTTACCAATTTATTTATATGAACGAATCAACAACCGATATCAAAGCAGAAGCTTCCACTCTTGAATCCAAACCTACACCCCAAAAAGTGGCGCTGAGAATCGTGGCGAGACTCATTTCTGTGCTTTTCCACCCACTGTTGATGCCGACTTACATGCTGGCATTGCTGATTATTGTGAATCCTTATTTATTTGGTATTAGTAGTCTGGGTGACCGGCTCAGTGTGCTGTTGCTGTTGCGCATTTTTCTATCTACATTTTTCATACCCATGGTAGCTATTTCGATGCTGCGCACCACGGGCCTAATTTCTTCTTTTTCGATGCGGGACAGTAAAGAACGGATAGGACCGTATATTATCACAGGTATTTTTTACTTGTGGATGTTTCGCAATTTCTACGGTGGTTCGCAAATACCGACGGCTTATACCTCGTTTATGCTGGGCGCTACAATTGCCTTGTTTCTGGCTTTTTTTATCAATATTTTTTCCAGGATCAGTATTCATACGGTAGGCATGGGTTCATTGTTGGGTATGGTCATTGTCACGATGCTGTTTTTCAGTTATGATACTTTTACTTTTGGAAACTGGAATCTGACCATGAACACAGTGCTGGTGATCGCTGTTTTGCTCGCAGGGCTGGTAGGTACGGCACGTCAGGTGTTGTATAACTATTCACCAACAGATTTATATGGTGGATATCTGGTGGGCTTTCTATCACAGATAATTGCATTGCGATTTATTTTTTAAAAATATACAGGCAGGTTCATCTGCCGGGAGTAAAGCTATGGCGAAAGATAAAAAAGCATTGGTTGTGGGTGCTGGCCTGGTCGGATCGCTCTGGTCGATTTTTCTGGCCAAGCGCGGCTACGAAGTGCAGTTGTACGAAGGGCGCAGCGACATGCGCAAAGCGGGCTTCATTGGAGGTCGTTCCATCAATCTCGCTATGAGTGATCGCGGCTGGAAAGCGTTGGAAAAAGCTGATATTAAAAGCAAAATTGAGTCCGTTGCCATCCCTATGTATGGCCGCATGATGCACAACATCGACGGAGATCTGGCATTTCAGGCTTACGGCAAGGAAGGGCAGGCGATTTTTTCTGTATCGAGGGGTGGTTTGAATCTTGAATTGCTCAATATTGCTGATAGTTTTGACAAGGTGCAATTGTGTTTTGACCAGCGCTGCCGCGGCGTGGATTTGGATACCAATACCGTAAAATTTGAACATAACCAGACCGGCGAGATCAACATCGTCCAATCTCCACTAATCTTTGGCGCCGACGGAGCTTTTTCGGCGGTTCGCAACAGCATGCAAAAAAACAATCGCTTCAATTATTCGCAGTCTTATCTGGATTACGGTTATAAAGAATTAAGCATACCGCCCAATGCCGACGGCTCGCACCGCATGGATAAAAATGCCCTGCACATCTGGCCGCGCGGGAGGTTTATGCTGATCGCTCTGCCTAATGTGGATGGAAGTTTTACCTGTACCTTGTTCCTGCCTTTTGAAGGCGGAGCCGATTCTTTTGAGCATTTGCAAACCGATGCGCAAATCCTGGCTTTTTTTGAAAAATATTTCGCGGATGCGATTCCGCGGATGCCTGATTTACTGGAAGATTTTAAGCAAAATCCAACTTCTTCGCTCGTTACGATTCGTTGCAATCCCTGGCACTATAAGCATAAAGTGCTGTTGTTGGGCGACGCCTCGCACGCGATTGTGCCGTTCTTTGGTCAAGGTATGAATGCCGGGTTTGAAGATTGCACTATACTAGATAGTTTGATGGAAGCCTACGATGATGACTGGATGCAAATTATGGAAGTTTTTAACGAAACCCGTGTCAAAGACGCCAATGCTATTGCAGACCTGGCTTTACAGAACTTTGTAGAAATGCGCGATTTGGTTGCCGATCCGCAGTTTTTGTTGCGCAAGCAGATTGAAGCATATTTAGCTAAAAAGTATCCCGAGCAATTCTTACCTGTTTATTCGATGGTGACTTTTAGTCATCTGCCATACAGTGAAGCCCTCGCCGAAGTAAACGCACAGAACCGCCTTTTTGAAAAAATACTCTCGATACCTGCTATCGAACAGAACTGGCATAACAACCCACAAGTAGAGCAAGTCTTTGAAACCTGGGCCATGCGCTCGGGGTAGCAACTTTTTTTCAAAACCTAAAAATCTCCCGACCCATGTTAAGAAATACTCTTTTTTTCCTGTTATTGTCAACCTCTACTACTTTACTGGCGCAAACTGAAGAGAAGTCTTATCATATTTTCAGTATTTATTTTGGCGGCGGCAGCTATTATATTGATCAAGAGCAGATTGAGGAATTATACGAATGGCTTGACGGTATTCCCAATATCGAAACACATGAAATAAGTATTCATAGCCATACAGATAATATCGGTAGTATCGAATATAATAAAATACTTTCCCGTCATCGGAGCGAGGCAGCTTTTCAGCAATTATTAAAAAAAGGAATTCCCGAGGAAATTATCGATATCGCTGACTTTGGCGAGGAAAGCCCAATCTACGATAACCGCACCTGGGAGGGCAAACTCCGCAATCGCCGCGTAGATATTATCATTAAACCTCTGGTGATGTAGAAGTTGTAATTTTTACACTAACATTTGTCAGTTCGGACAATGAGTTTTGTCTTTTACAATACCTCCCTGAGATTCCTAATTTTGAACCGTAAAAAAACGATTGACAACCATGAGCAAAAAAAGTTATTCACCCGTTTCTCCTGAAGAAGCCGTATCTATTATAAAATCCGGGGATAAAGTCTTTATGCACAGCGCTGCTGCGGCCCCGCAAAAACTCGCGCAGGCACTCGCGAACAGAGGCAACGAACTGCGCGATGTTGAAATTTACCAGTTGCACACAGAGGGAAAAGCGCCATATGCCGATGCAAAATA
>CAZGAU010000001.1:30578-99474 GCA_964523725.1 uncultured Saprospiraceae bacterium | reverse complement strand
CAGCACATTGAGCTGGCGGTGCTGCCCTGGGGCGCTACCGAAGCGCATAATTTTCACTTGCCCTATGGTACGGATATTTATGAAGCCGATGGCATCGCAGCCGAAGCGGCCAGGCTGGCCTGGGAGCAGGGCGCAAAATTGACGGTTCTGCCCACCATTCCTTTTGGGGTGAATACGGGGCAGACCGACATCAAACTGGATATAAATATTTATCCCAGCACGCAGGCGGCGATTTTGAACGATTTGATTGAAGTATTAAACCGGCATCAAATTTATAAATTGCTGATTTTGAATAGTCACGGGGGCAATGACTTCCGCACGATGCTGCGCGAGCTGGGTGTAAAATACCCCAAGATGTTCTTGAGCACCTGCAACTGGTTCCAGGCATTGCCCAAAGGTGAATATTTTGAAGAAGGCGGCGATCATGCCGATGAAATGGAAACCAGTTTGATCCTGCATCTCCAGCCAAATCTGGTGCTGCCGCTTGATGAAGCGGGCTTGGGCGAAGAAAGAAAAATCAAGATCCGGCATTTTCGGGAAGGCTGGGCCTGGGCGGAACGTCGCTGGTCGCAGATTACGGCGGACACGGGCGTGGGCAATCCCCAAAAAGCGTCGGCGGAGAAAGGCGCGCGGTATTTTCAGGCGGTGACGGAGAAAGTGGCGCAACTCCTGGTGGACATTGCTAAAGCCGATATTGGGAATTTATACGAATAAGATTTTATTGTTGTTCCAGTTCGGCTAGTAATTCTTGACGAAATGCAGTCCATTCTGAATCGGAAATATGTGCATAATGTGCGCTTGCCATCCTTTTCATTTCCTGCCAGGCTTCATCGCCCTCGGCTAGCTGCATTCTTCCTGCCAAAATCCGGAGTACCTCCTTTTCCAGTTCAAACCGTAGTTTCGAGGTGAAATTGCTATTAATCAACTCCAGCGCTTCCCGTGCAGATTTGGGTAAATCCGACATGATATTGGCACGATCGTTCGCAAATCTAGTGAATTTATAAAAGGCAAAGCGATTATCCGCAGCGCGATTTTGATAGGTAATGCTTGTGGTATCCACGTCTAGCGGCAAAATTTTATATTGACCTCCCCATTCGGTCATCAGGTTTTCAGCGTGTTCCAGCTTTTTCAATTCCCGATACACCTTGACCAGTTTTTCATATAATTCAAAACTAACGATACGTGCATCGCGGGTATTGAGCGCATACTCCAGTACGGCGTAATTGTATTGCGGCTGAATGTAGCGCCAGTCGTAGAAATCTCCCAGTTGCTTATTGCGCAGCAGTGAATCCCATTCCTGCGCCTTGCTTTTCTGGTATGCGCCCATATTTCCAAAGGACAATCCGATCACATCCAGTTCTTTTTTGAGACTGGTCATCACCTTTTCTTTTTCGCTTTTTACTTTCCGGTTTTCGCTGAAGTTATTGAATTCAAAGGCGAGAAACACACCAATGAATACGACAACAAGCTCCAGTAAGAGCGTTTTCCAGGGAACGGTGGGCATTTTTTTGAGCATTTTATACCAATTCTGTTTGCTTTAAAGATAAAAATTATCGCTGAACGTTGCATTTGGCAAGACTTCCCGAAAAAATTGATACTTATTTTTCCCGCTTTCGAAAAAATTGGCACGGTTTTTTGATACATATATGTGAAATCAAATTCAAAAAGAGTTGAAAACCTGGTTTCAATAAATTAATTTTTTTTCTGATAACTGTATAAAAACTTTTAAAACCTATGGAACGCTTTAGAATCATCTTATTGGCAATGGCACTGATCGGCTTGTCTTTTACCTTAATGGCGCAAAAAGTGCACAGGGTATCAAACGGTTACAAAATCGTGGAAGAAAATGGTGTGTTTGTGGAACAATTTCCACCGTACAACACCGGTGACAACCGTTATACCGAAGATAATATTACTTACACTGCCGGCGTGACCTTTACTTACAACTACCGCTTCCTCGACCGCGAAGGCAAGGAATTCCTGCACCGCAACCTGGAAGGCGCCGAACTCGAAGCCAACAAAGCCTGGGAGCAAGTACCTATGGCTAATGCCGACGGCTCCGCAGTTCATTCTGTGCAAATGACCGTGCTGCATGGCTTACAAGGCCTGGATCTGATGAAACCCGGCTACAATCGTACGGTAGTACAATACGATTATCTGACCGCCGAGGGCAAAACCAATTACAGCGAAGTGACTGGCATGGTGGAAAACGCCAAAAATATCTGGATGAATCCGCCGCGCTCCAAGCAATTCCGCATCCTGGAACTCAATCCGGCTCCGTTTGTGCAGGCGCCTTACGCGGTGGGCAACAAGTGGGCCTGGACGAAGATGATCGGTAGTTTTTGGAGTGACGAACGCTGGGCAGAATGGGATGGTAATCTGATCAATACTTATCAGTACGAAATTACCGACTTTAAAACAGTGAATACCCAATTCGGCGAGCTGGAATGCTATGAAATCACCGCCAAAGCCCAAAATGAACTCGGCAATACGGCAATGGTGGCATTGTTCAATCCTGACTTTGGTTTTGTAGAAATGAATTATACCAACATCGACGGCTCAAAAATTGTGATGCAACTGAAAGAAAGAGCGGTGGAAGGCTTCACGGCATCGAAAGATTAATGCCATTGGAAAGGAGGCAATACCTGGAGGTTTAATGAATTGATTGAAGTTTCCGCCTTCCAATTTCAAATTTGGCAAAAAATCCCCCCAATTCGTAGAGCTGTCTGTATGAGAGGCTCTCTGAAACCCTTGACCCTGCGGGCTTGCTCGTGGGGTCTTTCTGTTTGAGGCTTGAAGTTTATGGTACAGAATTTTGAAACCAGAAACTTCAATCCTTCAATCCTTCAAAAGGTTAATATTTAAACCGCCATTACTCTGGCTGTTTGCAATAACGATTCAAACAAAATCCGGCCGTCGGTATTGCCCAAAATTTCCTCAGCGGCGCGCTCGGGGTGCGGCATCATCCCAAATACGTTGCGATTGCGGTTGCAAATGCCGGCTATGTTTTGCAACGAACCATTAGGATTGGCTTCCTCGGAGATATTTCCATTTTCGTCGCAGTATTTGAAAAGAATCTGATCGTTTTTCTTCAAAGCTTCGAGCGTCGTATCATCTGCGTAATAACGTCCGTCGCCGTGGGCAATCGGGATTTTCAAAACGCGATCCGGATTGATCGCAGCCGTGATCGGACTGTTATTGGTATGAACTTTTAAATGGATATTTTTACAAACGTATTGCTGATTGTTATTGCGCAGCAAAGCGCCCGGCAATAAACCAGCTTCACATAGCACCTGAAAACCGTTGCAGATCCCCCACACATAACCGCCCGCGTTGGCAAACTCGATTACCGCATTCATAATCGGCGAGAAGCGCGCGATTGCCCCGGAACGTAAATAGTCACCGTAGGAGAATCCACCGGGCAGGACGATACAATCGGTTGTATTAAAACCTGAAAGATATTCGTCTTTATGCCAAAGTTTGACCGTTTCCTGCTTGAGTACCTTGCCCAGCACGTGCATCATATCATCATCACAATTGGAGCCGGGAAAAACAACTACGCCAAATTTCATAAGGATTGAATTTTATCCTGCAAAGGTAGTCAAAATAATCTTCCGATAAAACGTTGGGAGATGCGTTTAAGTTGGCAATAAGATTTCCTGATACTGAAAAAACAAAATCACTACCCAGATCAGCAAATGCAAGGCTTCCGCCCAGCGATTGGTGATTGCCTGAAAGTTGAGCGAGATCATTATACCCAGTGGTATTGCCATGATGAGCATATGGTCCAGTTGAATATCCGCCTGAAACAGCAGCGTGGTGCCGCTCCAGAACAATGCCCAGTACAGAATCCCGATTTTCTTTTGCACTTGCATCACTTTTTTGAAAACATACAGGCTATAGCTGAATACAGCTACCAGCAAAAACAAATCCACAAAAGTGATTTTGAAATAAACATCCGGCACAGGTTGTGCCTGAAAATCCAGGAATGCAAAGCTTTGTACAAATTGGAGATTGAAAAAAGCATCAAACTGATCGATCCAGAAAATATAAGTTCCCATCAGAATATAAGGCACTATACCTCCGCTCAGCAGCATCAACCATTCTTTAAAATTAAAGGCACGCAGGCTGTTCAAACCCGTAAAGCCAAAAATGATAAAAATCAGATACGAGGGATAGAACAAACTTGCAACCGCTACCCAGAAGCCGACATTAAAAATATTATTCGCGCAGGAAGGATTCTTATATACTTTCAGTAATTCGGAAATCGCGATCAGCAGGAAGGTATTGGCCATATGCAAAGGCGACAGGTGTAAAAACTCCGGCAAGGCACTGGCAATCAATATATAAAATAAACCCGGGTAAAGTGTCACCGTATCTGCCAACCTGTGATTTGCCGCAATGACATTAATTGCAGTGCCTTGTATAAAAAGCAGTACCATCACAATAATGCTTGGTAAAGTGCCCGTGGCGCCGATAGCGTCGTACACCCATCGGCTAAAGATACCAAACTCCACAGGTTGCCAAGCCACTGGATAGACGAAGACGCCGACATGCAGAATGCCGATGTATATCAACAGCAGGATGCTGAATAAAAGCTGGTTCGTTCTGAAAAGATTTAACACAAGTGCTTCATTGGTTTAGTTGGCAAAAAACCTTCGAGTCAAAGTTATCAAAAAAATTGATTGTGCATACCCGGCCGCGCAGAAGATGTGTTTCTATCAAGGGAAAACGAGCAAAAAAAACCTGAAAACACTGTAAGTCGATTCTCCACAGATCATTTCATTTATTAAGGGCTGTAAGTAGTTATCATGATTTTGAATTTTGTGTAATTTTTTTGAACCTTTACTTAATGACGGTGACGGGTTTGGTAATTAGTGTGTAAATATCTTATTATGTAATAATAAATATTTGAAAGTAACGAGACAATTTTAAGTAAGTTTAAATAAAATATTTTATAAGAAGTTGGTTGTCAGGTTAATTAGGCTTTCGGCAGTAAAACTGTCCGACTATTAAAAATAAATTAAAATAAAATTTGATAATTTTGTCTCCAGGTAAATCCAGTGATTTTGTAACAAGGAAGGATTTATTTACACGCATTGTTACCACTCAAAGTCAAAACCTTATAAAATAAATGCGCATCAGAAAAGCGACTACCGCAGATTTTCAACGCGTGTGGGAAATGTTTAAAGAAGTGATCGACCAAAAGGAATTTTTTGCGTATGATCACAATACCACGCGTGCCCAGATCGAATACTCCTGGATCAATGAGCAAAACCTGGTCTGCGTCGCAGAGATAGATGGCGAGGTAGCCGGGGCTTATATCGTAAAAGCGAATCAGCCGGGCTGGGGTGCGCACGTGGCGAATGCTGCTTACATGGTCGATAGTCGCTTTCGCGGGCATGGTTTGGGCAGGAAGCTTGGCGAACATTCCCTGCAAGCCGCCAAAGATGCGGGTTTTCGTGCCATGCAGTACAATCTGGTGATCAGCACCAACGAAAATGCGTTGCATTTGTGGAAATCATTAGGCTTTGACATAATTGGCACCGTACCCGAAGCGTTTCTGCACTGGCAACGAGGTTATGTGGATGCTTATATCATGTATCGAAAATTGTAAGGATGCTAGTTGTTATTTGTTATTGGGGGGGAATGCTTGGGACAAGTAAGATCTAGCAAGAAACAAGTTCGATCCGGCTTTTATTGCTTTTTTATCATCTTTGCGGCAAAAACACTTTCCAACGAATCAATTAAAAATGAGTTTAGAAGCTTTTAATAAAATGTGGAAAATGATTGGGTTGCGTTACAAATCGCATCCTTGGCACGGTATCCCGATCGGCGACCATGCCCCGGACGTGGTGACGGCTTTTATCGAGGTGATTCCTTCGGATACTGTAAAATATGAAGTGGACAAACTTACCGGCTATCTGAAAATTGATCGCCCGCAGAAGTTTTCCAATATCGTGCCGGCTTTATACGGCTTTATTCCCCAGACTTATTGCAAAGAAGAGGTGGCGGCTTTTTGCATGGAGAAGACCGGTCGCACAGGCATCGTCGGTGATGATGACCCACTGGATGTTTGTGTACTCACCGAACATGAAGTGACGCACGGAAACATTATCGTGCAGGCTGTTCCCATTGGCGGATTTCGGATGCTGGATGGCGGAGAAGCTGACGATAAGATCATCGCGGTGCTCAAGAGTGATGAAGTATATGGTCAATGGAACGACATCAGCGAATTGCCTCAGAATATTATCAACCGCCTGAAACATTACTTCCTCACCTATAAACAATTACCGGGCGAGCCTGTGAAAACTGAGATCACGCATGTCTTCGGCAAAGAAGAGGCACTGGAAGTGATCCGCCGCAGCCAACAGGATTATGAAAATGCTTTTGGTAACCTGGAAGAGGCTTTATCGCTCACCTTGTTCGATGCTTTCAATTTCAGCCAACGCCAGCAGGATTTGCTGAAAAAAATTAAATAAAAAAGAAGAGGCGGCATCAGATTTTGATGCCACCTCCGAAACAAACAGGATGTTTTCATTAGGCTGCCACTTCAAAATGCGCCATCATTCCTGCTTCCACGTGTTCTAGAATATGACAGTGGTACATCCACATGCCGGTACGCTGGTCGGGGAGCCAGGCAATACGTGCTTTGCTGAAGCGAGGAATGTTCACGGTGTCTTTCCAGGAGATAAATTCGGGTGATTGTCTATTGATTTCCAGTACCTGAAAGAAGAAACCGTGTAAGTGAAACGGGTGATCCATCATCGTGTCGTTATAAACGTCCCAGATTTGCAGCTCGCCAACCTTAACCGGTTTATCGTGCAAATGCTGGTGATTGTTAATCATAAAGTCCACACCATTGGTCCAGGTGCGCTTGCCGCTAAGGTGAATTTCGCGCGTCGGGGCGGCATCGGCAGGAGCCAGCGGGGCAATATTGCGCATCCGGATCGGCATACTGGCTTTTGACGTTTGCGCTGCACCCACTTGAATGGTGGCAAATAATATTTCTTTGGTTTTGATCATTGAACCGCGATCGTACACAAGTGATTGAATTTTAATCTCTTCGCCTTCAGCAAAAGGACCAATGGCTAGCTCTACACGTTCGCCGGGCGTGATGAGTAATTCGGTAACGGTGACCGGCCGCTCGATGAGCCCGCCATCGGTGGCTATGATTTGAAAGGGCTTACCTTCAAAGGAAAGGTTGACAAAACGCGCACTAGCTGCGTTGACGATGCGCCAGCGTTCGGTTTGACCAGCTGCCAGGCTGATTACTGGTTCCTGTTTGCCATTGACCAGGCGCACATCGCCCTGGCGACCGTCGTGGCGTTCTATCCAGCGCGGCAAGAACCAGTTTGGTTTGGCAAATCTGTCGTTTTTGTCCAGTTTCATATCATCCAATACAAGCACTCTTTCTACGTCAAAAACCAGTTCGGGGTTCACTTCTTCCACCACGATAGCGCCGTACAATCCACGTTCCATTTGCACCGTCTCATTGGTATGCGGGTGATACCAGAAAGTACCAGCATCTTTTAATTCCAGTCGGTATTCGAAGGTTTCGCCGGGCATTACCGGTGCTTGTACTTCTTCGGTGCCGTCCATATCGGCGGGTATGCGCAAGCCGTGCCAGTGAATGGTAGTGGGTTCTTGCAGATTGTTTTTCAAACGAACAATGAGGGTGTCGCCTACCTTGGCGCGGAGCGTGGGACCGGGAATCTGTCCGTTGTAGCCCCAAGCTTGAATAACTTTTCCGGGAGCGATTTCCCAGTCGAATAAGTTGGCTTCCAATTCGTACCGAATGATTTTAGTTTGCGGATTCATGGTTAATAGTGATTTTTAGGTGATGAGGTTAAAAAATGATCGTGCTTAGCCAAAAATCTTTTCCTGTTTGCATTGTTTTTAGTTTGGTGAAAGCTGCCTGCGGCATTGCGACAAGCAGCCTTCGGGTGATTGAAATTACTTGCAGCAAGTACATCCGCAGTTACAACCCGTGCCCGGGCAAGCGCTGCCACAGTTACAGGTAGAACAAGTACATTCTGCGTTGGTACAATTCTGAATTGCTGCTTCCATTTGAACTTTGATCGTTTTCATAATTGATCTTTTTTTGTGTGAAATAATTGGTGATTTTTAATGATACAAAGGTAGGGGCCTTGCAAGGGCAAAGCGTTATACGATTTTGGAAAGAAGTTACAGGATTTTTGGAAAGGGGAGTAAATGGGGGGATTTTAGATTTGATCGAAGGGTTTGCGTTTCTCTGCGCCGATGGTTTTAAAATAGGAAGGTGTGAGTCCGGTTACTTTTTTGAATTGGTTGGAGAGGTGTTGCACGCTGCTGTAGCCGAGTTTCCAGGCAATTTCTGAGAGAGAAAGCTCGCCGTACACCAACAATTCCTTGGCTTTTTCGATTTTCAGCGCGATAAAATACTTCTCTATGGTGATGCCTTCCACCGAGGAAAAAAGGTTGCTCAGATAAGAATAATCGAGCCGTAGCTGGTTTGACAAATAATCGGAAAGATTTTCGCGGCGCTCATCTTCAGCGTTTTGAATCAGTTCCAGCAGCAGGCGCTTGATTTGCTCAATGAGCTGGGTTTTGCGATCATCGATCAGTTCGAAACCCAATTCGGCTAGTTTTTCCTGCAAAGCCTTTTTTTGTTCGTTCGTCAGCTCTTTATATAAAGCAATTTCACCCAGCAGCACCGCCTCGTGCTCAATGTTGAGTTGGCATAGCACCTCCGTCACTGCACGCACGCAGCGATTGCATACCATATTTTTGACGTACAATTTGTGCGGCATTTTGCAAAGATAAGAAGGCGCATTATAGTTGTTTAATTTTTCGTGTTCTCTTTTCCGAAGCAAAACTGTTGCGTATCTTGGCACAATCTGAAATCTTCCGACGATGAGCAAAACCTACATTGAAGACAAAACTTTTGACGGTGTGGATTTCTCCGCCCGTGAACTGCCTCGGGGCGATTACGAGCGCTGTTCTTTTATTAATTGTAACTTCGCCAACGTGGAATTATCGGGTATCAATTTTGTAGAATGTACCTTCGAACACTGTGACTTGAGCATGGCGGAGCTTGCCAATACGGCTTTTCGCGATGTTCAGTTTAAATCCTGCCGATTGCTGGGGCTGCATTTTGAAGATTGTAATGATTTTCTGTTTTCAGTTACATTTTATACCTGTCTGCTAAATCTTGCTTCATTTTATCAACGGGGGGTGAAAGGTATCCTGTTTAAAGACTGTAATTTGCAGGAAGTGGATTTCACAGAAGCTGATCTAAGCGAAGCCGTATTTGACAATTGTGATCTGCGTGGCGCTATTTTTGAACATACAAAGCTTTTAAATGCTGACTTTCGCACTTCTTATAATTTTGTCATTAATCCCGAAGTCAATCAGATCAAACAGGCAAAATTTTCTCTTGCAGGTATTGCGGGACTACTGGATAAATATGATATTATTGTAGAGTAAATGAATAATAAATAATGTGTAATGTTGGTTACGGAAGGATGTAGTAATTCTCCTGTTTATTAATAAAAGCATCATGTCTCACGATTACGATCACATCACCGCCCATCATTACGCCGCTTACCGGCCGCCCCTGCATGCGCAAATTCTCGCCTTATGCCTGGATGAAACGAAGCGCTTTTCCCGCGGGCTGGACGTAGGCTGCGGCACCGGTCAGTCGTCCATCGCGTTGGCGAAGTATTGCCATCAAGTGATCGGCATCGAACCCAGCGAGGATATGCGGCGCATCGCTCTTGCGCATCCCAGTGTAACTTATCAGACTTATGATGGTGTAAACCTGGAATTTCCCGGGGCGTATTTTGATATGCTTACATTCGCCGGCTCTTTATTTTATGCAAAATCCCAGCGCCTGCTCGACGAAGTCGTGCGTGTAAGCAAGCCCGCAGCGCTGGTTCTGGCTTATGATTTTGATATTTTATTACATAAAATATTACAACAACTAAATATCAGCTTGCCAGAGGATGATCATCCTTACAATCACCGCGAAAATTTTTCCGGTCTGGAGAGCTCTGCGCTCGTGGAACTGGCAAATGTCATGAAATCGGGCACGCTTCAACTGAAATCCACCGAATTGGCGCATTTATTACTTTCATTGAAACCTGTTTATAAAATTTTGGCAGCAAGATATAATATATCAGATGTTTATAATGTTTTGGTTAAAGAGCTCGATCAGCAATTAAGCGGCAATTTTCATGATTTGCAAGTAAATCTTTTTTATACGATGTATCAACTTCGGGGTGAATAATTTTTATCATAAAAAACACTAAAAAATTAAAATTTTATATCATGATGAGTAAATACGGATTGCACGGAAAACTAAAAGCAACCGCCGGTAACGGAGCCCAACTCGCCGCTATCCTGCTGGAAGCTGCCAAATTAGTAGCAAATGCCAAAGGTTGTCACCTGTACCTGATCAGCAAAGACAAAAACGATCCGGACGCTGTCTGGGTGACCGAAGTTTGGGACAGTAAGGAAGATCATGATAACTCCCTGAAAGCAGAAGGCGTACGCGCGCTGATTGCCCAAGCCATACCGATGCTTGCCGGGCAGCCCGAGCGCGGTCAGGAGCTTGAAATATTGGGGGGAACTGGCATAGATTGAATTGGTTATGCTAATGATTTGAAAACATTTCTTAATTCGGACAATCCATAGGATGTGATTTTTTTGCTATTTTCCCCAAACTTTAAACAACAAAAAACAAACACCATGAAAGAAACCATGTTGATTTTGCATTTTATTGGACTTGCTATGGGGCTTGGCACCAGTTTTGGCTTTATGTTTTTGGGAATTGCCAGTTCCAAAATGGAACCAGCAGAGGGAAAAAAATTTATGCTAAACTCCTTTGCTTTGAGCAGAATGGGGCAAATCGGATTAACCATACTCGTGATTTCCGGTATTTTTTTAATGACGCCCTACTGGCAAACCCTGTCTGCCAGACCTATGCTGATCGCCAAACTTGTATTAGTACTGGCTTTGGGAGCATTTATCGGTATTAATAGCGCTACCGCTAAGAAAGCGAAGCAAGGCGATGCAGAAAAGCATTTTAAAAAAATGGCTACGATGGGCAGGTTAGCTTTACTAACCGCTTTAACAATTGTAATATTAGCTGTATTAATTTTTAATTAGATACCTTGCCCTTGATCTGTCCTCGGGCGGATCAAGGGATGTAAATGTGTAGCATAGATTCGTCATTAACTTTCCTACTATGGATCATCTTTCGGTAAGACCAATCCATGAAGCTGATTTTGAGCAAATTGTTGATTATTTTTTAAAGGCGGACGAGGCATTTCTGGTCGGTATGGGCGTAGATATCGCCAAGTTGCCCACTCGCGACGCCTGGCTAGAGTTATTACAAAAAGAATATCAACATCCGATTGAGCAGAAGAGCTTCTTTTATTTAATTTGGTTGCTAAATGATACGCCGGTGGGGCATTCCAATATTAATAAAATCAGGTTTGGCGAAGAAGCTTACATGCATTTACACTCCTGGAACCCTCCAAACCGTAAAAAAGGCATGGGTTTACAATTTATAAAAATGTGCCTGCCTTATTATTTTGACCTTTTCCAGTTGAAAAAACTCTACTGCGAGCCTTACGCACTAAACCCTGCGCCCAATAAGACCTTGCAAAAAATCGGATTTATTTTGCTGGAAAGCTACGAAACTACACCGGGCTGGATCAATTTTCATCAGCCGGTAAATCGCTGGTGCCTGAATGTAGCACAGTATCAAAGGTTATTTAGCTGATCTTTATAAGTAAGTAGTTAGACAGTTTTACAGTCGATTGTCGAAAGTCCAATTAACCTGATAATCAAATTCTTATGAAATATTTTATAAGAACATAAAATTATCTCTTTACTTATATGTTTTTATATTGAAACGGAACTTTTTTAAATGATATAAGGTTTAATTCAATCTTGCCAATTATAAAAAACAAAAATCATGGAAAAGCATTTTGAATGGAGCGATGCTATCTTTGAACAACAGTTTTCAGACTGTACGCTCGATCCTGCGCTCTTCGGTCATGAAGCGCATCTGCGGCTTGCCTGGATACATATTAACAAATATGGAATTGATCGCGCCATTAAAAATATTTGCCTGCAAATTCAAAACTTCGCCGCTCGGGCTGGCGCACCCGACAAATACAATGAAACCGTTACCATCGCTGCGGTCAGAGCAGTGTATCATTTTATGCTGCGATCGGATACGGATAATTTTCAGGACTTTATCTTAGAAAATTCAAGACTGAAAACCTCTTTCAAGCAACTGCTAAATTCGCATTATCGCACCGATATTTTTAACTCCGAACGCGCCAAAAGAGCATACATAGAGCCGGAGTTATTACCTTTTGATTAAATTTTGCAGCGATAGGTCAAAGCAGTTGTTTACAATTTTCAGATTCCCCAAATCTCAAAGATTTGCAAAGTCTGAATTAATTGGATTTAATAAGTAGTCGGACCGTTTTACAGTCGATTGTCGAAAGTCAAATTAAGCTGACAACCAACTTCTTATGAAATATTTTATTTTAATTTAAAATTGTCCCTTTGCTTACTATACCAGAAGTCGTTCCTGGAAGCGGGTGGCGGTTTTGTTTTTAAATATCAATTTTCTGAAAATTAGGCAGCTACATTTAGCTGAAATGATTAACTTTCTTCCAAAGATTCAACCCATGTCCAAGCAGAATTTATCCAAGAAAAAGCTTTCCAGAAGAGATTTTGTAAAAACAGGTACCCTCGCTGCCGGAGCGTTTATGATCGTGCCGCGACATGTGCTGGGAGGCAAGGGCTTTATTGCACCCAGCGATAAGCTCAACATAGCCGGCATCGGCGCAGGTGGTAAGGCCTGGGATAATATCCCGGGCGCCTATCATAAAGGAAAAGAAAATATTGTTGCCCTCTGCGATGTGGATGATGCCCGGGCCGCCGATATGTATAAGGAATTCCCGAAAGCCAAAACCTATAAGGACTTTCGTGTAATGCTGGAGCAGCAAAAAGACATTGACGCGGTGATAATCAGCACACCCGATCATACGCATGCCATTGCGACGCTTGCCGCCATGCAACTCGGTAAGCATGTGTACGTGGAAAAACCGCTCACGCACAGCATTCATGAGGCGCGTGTGTTGGCCGAAGCGGCGAAGCGTTATCCGAAAGTGGTGACGCAAATGGGAAATCAGGGCAGCTCCGGCGATGACATGCGCAAGGTGCAGGAATGGATTCAGGCGGGCGCCATCGGGGATGTAACGCGCGTGCATGTGTGGAGTGACCGTCCTGTGTGGATACAGGGGATTCCGACACCTAAGGATAAAATGCCTGTGCCTGCTGGGCTGGATTGGGATTTGTGGCTGGGTCCGGCCGCCTGGCGCGACTATCACTCCGCTTATATGCCTTTCCGCTGGCGGGGTTGGTGGGATTTTGGTACCGGTGCCCTGGGCGATATGGGGTGCCATTTGATCGATGTGCCTTTCCGGGCTTTGCAATTGGCTTATCCCATTTCGGTAGAGGCGAGCATGAGTCAGGCCTGGATCAATGATTTTGAGGCAGCCAATTTGACCGAAAGCGCACCGATGGCTTCGACCGTTTATTTTCAATTTCCGGAAAGAGGCGATTTACCTGCGGTAGAACTGATTTGGTACGACGGCGGCATCATGCCGAAACGCCCCGAGGAGTTGCCGGTGGATGAATATCTGGATACGAATGGCGTGCTGTTTGAGGGTTCCAAAGGGAAACTGTTGTGCAGTATTTTTGGCGACAATCCGCAGTTGCTCCCCGACAAGCTGGCGAAGGATTTCAAAGCGCCCAAGCCCACGCTGGAGCGTATTCCAGGTGGCCATGATAAGGGGCACCATCAAAATTGGGTGAATGCGATCAAAGAGGGCAGACCTACGAGTTCGCCTTTTGCGTATGCCTGTAAGCTCACGGAAACCGTGTTGATCGGTAATCTTGCGATTCGAAGTTTTAATGTGAAAGGTAAGGTTAAAAAGAAATCCCCCAATAAATGGTGGGCCAATACCGAATTTCCCGGCAGAACCAAACTCCTGTGGGACGCCGCGCAGATGAAGGTGACCAATTTTGATGAGGCGAATCAATTTGTGAAACGCAATTATCGGGAAGGTTGGAACTTAAGTTTATAAGTTGATGGGTTGAACACAAGAACACAAGAACACATCGAACATGAACACAATTAGTTGGGAAGATTTTGAAAAAGTAGAGATCAGAACCGGCACGATCATCAAGGCGGAGCCTTTCCCAAAGGCAAGAAAACCCGCGTATCAGTTGACTATTGATTTTGGCGAGTTGGGGATCAAGCGATCCTCGGCGCAGATCACCGCCTTGTATCAACCGGAGGATTTGATTGGTAAACAGATCGTAGCTGTAGTGAATTTTCCACCCAAGCAAATTGCCAATTTTATAAGCGAATGCCTCGTGCTCGGCTCGGTCGCTGCAGATGGCACGGTAACGCTGCTGCAAACCGAACGACCGGTGGAGAATGGACTGAGGGTGGCTTAGAGACTGAAATTTGTCATTTATTGTCAAATAAAGTATAAGCCTTGATTTGTTTTTTCCTTTTGCGGGACAAAAGCGTTCTTAGTAGGAAACTTTAGAACGCAAGATTTATGAAAAACCTCGCCTTATTCTTACTCATGGCATTTGGCATCAGTTTGAATGCTCAGGAGAATTTTATTTGCAAAGACACCGACGATATCGCTGCCATGGAAGCGCAGGCGCGCGCCAATTTATTGCAACGCCGCACGAATGGGTTCACCGATAATTATGATATAAAATATCACCGTTTTGAATGGATGATTGATCCCCGCGAATATTACATCAAAGGGACGGTCACAACTTACTTTATGCCCACAGAAGCTGATTTTGACCAGATCAATTTTGAGCTCTCACACGAGCTGACTGTTAATCAAGTACGTTACCACGGTCAGAATCTGAACTTAACATTGGGCAACGATGATATTTTGCGCATTTCATTGCCAAATATTTTGCCGGCCGGCAAACTCGATTCCTTGTCCATCACTTACGAGGGCGCCCCGCCGCGCACGGGTTTTGGCTCTTTCAGTCAGACTTTTCATGGCACTACGCCGATTATTTGGACGCTTTCCGAGCCCTATGGCTCCAAAGACTGGTGGCCCGGTAAAATGGATCTGAGCGATAAAATTGATTCCATTGATGTTATTGTAAGCACACCGCAGCAATACCGCGTGGCCAGCAATGGCTTGCTCGTGAGCGAAACGCAGCAAGACACTTTCAAATCCTATCATTGGCGGCACCGCTATCCGATCACGGCTTATTTGATCGCCATTGGCGTGACAAACTATGATGTCTATTCCGATTTTGTGACAATGCCCAACGGCGATTCGCTGGAGGTGCTCAATTATATTTACCCCGAGGAGATGGTGTTTGCGCAATCGCAGACTTTCCGCACGGTGCAGGCGATTCAGTTGTTTAACGAATTATTTGGCGATTACCCTTTTGCTAACGAAAAATACGGGCATGCACAGTTTGGTTTCGGCGGCGGCATGGAGCATCAGACGATGAGTTTTATGGGTGGCTGGTCGCAGAGCCTGCAAGCACACGAGCTGGCGCATCAGTGGTTTGGCGATAAAATTACCTGCGGCTCCTGGCAGGATATCTGGCTCAACGAAGGCTTCGCTACGTATCTCGAAGGATTGACCCAGGAGGCCGGCATTGGTACGGTGGACTTTCAGTTGTGGCTGTTTGGGAAAATTTCCAGCATTACCAGTGCGCCAGGCGGCTCGGTGTTTGTAAATGACACCACTTCGGTGAATCGCATTTTCAATGGTCGCTTGTCCTACTCCAAAGGCGCGATGTTGCTGCACATGCTCCGCTGGAAGCTCGGCGATAACGATTTTTTTCAGGCGATCCGCAATTATTTGAATGACCCGGATTTGGCTTACAGCTATGCCAAAACCAACGATCTGAAACGCCACCTCGAGGCGCAGAGTGGGCAGGATTTGACCGAGTTTTTTGAGGATTGGTTTTACGGGGAAGGATATCCTTCTTATCAAATCGATTATACCCCGCAGTACAATCAACAAAGCAATCTTGTGCATTTGATCATTCGACAGACCACTTCGCATTCTTCGGTTGATTTCTTTGAAATGCCGATTCCGCTTCGTTTTGAAAGTAATGATGGTCGCGATACTACCGTGGTACTCGATCACCGGTTCTCCGGGCAGGAGTTTTTGGTGGAATTGCCATTTGAAGTAGGTGAGGTATCATTTGATCCCGACCTTTGGCTCATCTCTGCGAATAATCAGATCAATGTAATCCTGGTTTCTACAGATGAACTCGATCAATTGGCAAACCAGGTACATCTTTTCCCGAATCCGGCGAATGATTTTCTGACCGTTGATATAAAAAAGCTGCCTGTAAAAGTCTGGCAAATAGACATTTTCGATACGAAAGGAAGTTTTGTAGCACGTCAGCAAGTGACCAATAATTTTGAAACTTTGGATGTTTCCGAATTTTCATCAGGAATGTATTTGCTAAGATTGCAAACCGACGCCGGTACCATCGCCAAAACCTTTATCCGGCAATAGAATATTGGGTAATTATTGCTATTTTGTAGCAAAAAATTGTACAATGGCAGACTTTGACAGAAGACAATGGCTCAAGACCGCCGGTTTTGCAGGGGCTTTTTCCTTGCTGGGCGGCGCGAATACCCTGGCGAATAACATTTCGCAATCACCCTTGCGTATTGCTGCGAATAATCTGGCGGATGGCCCGATTCGGCTGAGTTCCAATGAAAATCCTTACGGTCCTTCCGAAAAAGTAAGGCAGGCTGTGATCAAGGCTTTCGATGAGGCGTGTCGCTATCCGTATGGTTTCATAAGACAATTGACCGAAAAAATCGCTAAAACCCACGGCGTGAGTAATGAGCACGTGGTCATTAACGGCGGCTCTACCGAAGGCTTAAAGGCAGCGGGGCTTGTGTATGGTTTGCACGGTGGCGAAATCGTTGCTGCGGAACCGACCTTCCTGGCTTTGATGGATTATGCAGAGCAGTTCGGCGCTTATGTCCACTACGTGCCGGTGGATGAAAATCTGGCGCACGATATCGATGCAATGGCAAAGCGCATGACCGGCAATACGCGGCTGGTGTTTGTGTGCAACCCGAACAACCCAACCGGTACGCTGCTTCCGGCAGCCAAAATGAAGAGCTTCTGTGAAAATTTGTCCAAACAGACCGTCGTCTTTGCGGATGAAGCTTATTTTGACTATATCACCGAACCGAATTATCCTTCGATGGTGGAATTGGTGAAGCAGGATTTAAATGTGATTGTATCACGCACATTCTCAAAGATTTATGGCTTGGCAGGAATGCGTGTCGGCTATATGATTGCACGGCCGGATATCGCAGCGCGACTCAGGAGCGCAGCCATGGCAAATACCAACATACCCGCTGTAGTAGCGGCAATGGCTGCCATGGAAGATGATGAGTTTTACAAATTCAGTTTAAAGAAAAATACAGAGTCTAAAAATTTGATTTACAATACCCTGGATGAGATGAAAATGTCTTATGTAAAATCTCATGCCAATTTTGTCTTTTTCAAATCCGGTAAGGACATTCGGGAGTTGCAAGGCGAGTTTTATATGCGCGGTATTCAGATCGGGCGCCCATTCCCGCCGTTCACCGATTGGTGTCGCATCAGCACAGGCACCGTGGAAGAAGTGCAGGCGTTTGTAAAAGTACTAAAGGAAGTTGTTTAATGGGTGAGTAGTTTAGGAGCTTAGAAGCTTATTTCATTATATTAAAACAACTAAGCTCCTGACCCTCTCAACTCCTGAACTCAATTAATATCCTCTTTTTTCTTCAATTTCTCAATGGCTTGCTTCAGGCTGTTGCGATTCAAATCATCGGGCGCTTGCGCAAGGGCTTTTTCAGCGTGCTTGAGCGCTTCATCGTATTGCCCGAGCGCAGCATAACCCCGTGCCATACCTACGTGTGTCGGCCAGGCTTCTCCAAAGCGTTCTACATTATATTGAAAAATTTCCATCGCTTTTTTCTTTTCTCCGGTTGCAATGAGCTGCCGGCCGTAGGCGTGAATCGCAAAGGCATTTGCGGTAGGATGCTTGATCGCTTTTTCCATGGTTGCCTGTGCTTCAGCGGTGCGATTGAGTTTTTGCAAAACCAGAGACTTCGTCTGCAAAGTTGTAAAATTCTCCTGCCCGATGAAAGGCGCGCTGATCGCGGCATCCGCCCAGGTGAGTGCTTCTTCCAGGTTGACATCGTTTTGCACACAGTAATTCGCCGCGGTCACCCAGCTTTGGTAATTAAATCCTGGTGCGTTTTGCAGTTCATTTCGCATCGTAGCGAGGTATAATTCTTTCATCTTGGGCACTTCGATCTTGAAAGGTAACTTTACATTTTCCCACATCAGTGCAACGGTGGCGGATTCGGGCTGACGGTCAATAAACTCGTAGGTCAGCCATTCGTGAAATTCGCTCGGCTCAGGTGTAGCCTGCACGCGCAGGGCATCTTCCTTTTCATTATAGAAAAAACTACCCCAAGCAGTAGAATTCCTGGAAAAAATCAGCGTCCAGGGACCACTTGCTTCCGCGATCACATGAAAACCGTATTTACCCGCCTTGAGCGGCTTGCCTTGCACCAGTACATCGTGTGAAAATTCAAAAGTGGTGTTTTCATTAGCGCCCGCACGCCATGGAGCAGCCGTAGCGGTTCCGAAACCGAGATTGTTCAATCCATACGGCACCAATTGTCCCCAGATTTTGCCGGTACGGTCTTCGCCGTTGGGACCATGCACATCCGGACTGTTGTAAGTCACCGTTACATACGCCAAAGCGCCAATGTATTGAGTGTTGATACTCTTTTGATTATTGCCGCCGGGGGGAGTAGTGACTTGAGCAAACGCCCAAACCGAAATGCTTAGCATCAAAGCTAGTAGGGTGATTTTTTTCATAACCTCATAGTTTTGGGTGATTAAATGAATTTTTGACAAAAAGCCTGTTTCCCAAAATGACTATTTTACAAACAGAAGGCGAGAAAAATGGGGTGAAACGTTGGTTTTGTGACGAAATGTAGGATTTTTGAACTCAAACTTTTTTGTATTTTCGGCGCGAAGGACTGTTCTTGAGACAATAGATGTTAGACCTTAGATTATTAAATCCTCTAAAGAACATTAATACACAAAAAATGCGACATTCCATACTGATTATCATTGCTTTATTTATTATCTTTTCCTTGCATGCACAGGAAGCGATTCGTTATTTAGTTAAGCTGGATAATATTCAACATCATGAAATCGAAGTAAACATTGAATTTGCTTCCTTACCCAAAGGCGTTTTTGAAATACGCATGCCCAATGCCTCTCCCGGGCGTTATGCGCCGCACGGTTTTGCTAAAAATGTATATAATGAAAAGGCTTTTAACAGTAAAAACGAGCCGATTCAAGTAAATAAATCGGATATTGCTAAATGGCAAGTCGCTGGACATGATGGTACAGTTAAATTTCATTACACACTTTACGCGAATCACGCCGATGGTACCTACGCCGGTTTTGACAATCGCAAGGCGATTATGAATATGCCCGCGACTTTTGTCTATGGCGTCGGTCTGGAAAATCGCCCGATTGAATTGACGATCGACCTGAGCAAACGCCCCGACTGGAAGGTGGCAACGCAGCTCAAACCCATGAGTACCAATCGTTTCTGGGCGCCGGATTATTATTATTTCTACGATAGTCCGACCACCGTTGGCGACATCAAATTCCGTTCCTGGGAAGTGGAATCGAATGGTAAAAATTATACAATTGAAATCGCTATGATGCACGAGGGCACCGATGCAGAGCTTGACAGCTATACCGAAATGGTGAAAAAAGTAGTGGCAGAACAGCAAAAAGTTTACGGGGAACTCCCGGATTTTGATTTCGGGCGTTATACCTTTCTATGTAATTACAATCCCTGGGTGTATGGCGATGGCATGGAACACCGGAATTCCACGGTTTGCAATTCTACCGCCAGCCTGGCCGCGGCCGCCAACCGCCTGATCGGCACCATTTCGCATGAGTTTTTCCACGCCTGGAACGTCGAGCGCATCCGCCCCAAGTCGCTGGAACCCTTTGATTTTGACGAGCCGAACATGTCGGGCGAGCTTTGGTTTGCCGAAGGATTTACTTCTTATTATACAAATTTGATACTTTGCCGGGCAGGTATCATGTCTCCGCAAGATTATATCACAAGTTTGAGCGGCACATTAAATGCAGTTATTAATTCACCGGCGCGCAAGTACCGCAACGTCATTCAGATGAGTCAGCACGCGCCTTTCGTGGACGCGGCGGTTTCCATTGATGAAAATAATTATCATAATACATTTATCAGTTATTATACATATGGTTCTTTCCTGGGATTGACGCTGGACCTGAGCATTCGCAACCAGTTTCCGGGCAAAAGTCTCGACGATGTGATGCGTTACATGTGGGAGCGTTTCGGTAAAACCGAGATTCCTTACACGATTCCTGATATTCAAAAAGCCGTAGCTTCTGTCACCGGCGATGAGAAATTTACAATGGAATTTTTCAATCGTTATATTTATGATAGTTATGCCCCCGATCCCAGGCCTTTGCTGGAGAACATGGGCGTGCCCCTGCAATTGAGCAATCCCGGCAAACTCGATTTTGCTGATCTGCGCTTGAATTTCACCAATGAAGGCGCTGAAATTCGGAGCAATATAATGGAGAATAACTCTTTATATGATGCAGGTTTAAACAAGGGGGATAAAATCGTGGCTATTGATAATCAAATTATTAAAAACGCCGCTGATTATAATAATGCGATTGAAAAATTAAAGATCGGCAAGACGTATAGCATTGTTTTTGAACAAAATGGCGTGATGCAAACGTCGAAATTTACCGCCAAAGAAGATCCGGCGATGGCAACTATGATTAACGGGAAAGCATCGGGCAGCGCTTTGAAAAAACGACAGGACTGGCTAAAGAATTAAAGTTTCCCGGATGCTGATTTCAATAAGTAAATAAAAAATCCAATTATGAAGTTCAGATTATTAATCACCCTGCTATTTATTACATCTGTTGCTTTTGCGCAAAGCAAAGTCACCGTTGAAAACCTTCGGAATTTGCCAAGCATAGGCAGTCCGGCCTTATCTCCCGACGGTCAATACGTATTATTCACTGTTTCAGGCCAGGATTTTGATAATAATACTTATGATACAAAACTCATGGTTTTAAACCTGGAAAATAATAATAAAACCGAACTCACGAAAGATATTTCCGACCCGAAATGGTCGCCAGACGGCAAATTTATTGCGTTTCGGGCTTCTTACGGCGGGAAATCGGGTATTTATAAAGCGGCTATAAAATTGGGGCGAAAGCCGGCGCTGGAAAGCCCGGTATTTGTAGCGGAAGTGCACAGCAGCGTCCATTTTCTGGGGCATCCGACGCTTAAGAATTATGAATGGAGCCCGGATGGTAAATACATTGCCTTTGTTTCTGCCGACCCGGCGAGTTGTAATAAACGCAGTGATCCCAATGACCCACTCGTGGTGGAACGCACTTTATACAAAAGCCGCACGGGTTTTTCTGATAACTGTCTTACGCGTGTATATGTAGTGGAAAACAATGGCAATGGCTTGAAAACACTGACTGTTGGCGATTATGATAGCCATTCTGTTTCGTGGTCGGCGGATAGTAAATATGTATCATTTTTGAGTAATAGAACGGATAATCCCGATCATAATTATAATAATGACCTTTGGAAAGTAAATATTCAAACCCTGGAAGTTACACGCTTGACCTCGACTGTAGGCACGGAGCACGAACCGGTATGGTCACCCACAGGCGGTAAAATCGCTTTTTCGGCCACGATGCGCCCGGTGAATACCAAGGATAGCCCCGGCGAGGATACGCATATTTACGTAGTTGATGAAAACGGTGAAAACCGCGTGGATCTGTCGGCTTCGCTGGATCAGCGCGCCACCGGTCCGCAGTGGAGCCTCGATGGGCAGTGGGTTTATTTTACTATTCGCGAGCATGGGAAAACGGCGATCTATCGTGCCAAGCCCGGCCAAAAACCGGAAGCGGTAGTCAACGAACGCGGCGCAGCCGGCTCATTCCACGTTGGCAAGAATCATATTGTTTATACTTTTAATGCGACCGATCAGCCGACTGAAATTTACATGGCAAATCTGGATGGTGTGGGCAAGCGTCGCCTGACTTTTGAAACCTCCGCCTGGGTGAATGACAAAACACTCGCAAAGGTAGAAGATTTCTGGTTTGATTCGTTTGACGGCACCAAAGTGCACGGTTTTATTGCCTATCCGGCGAATGTTTCCAGCATGGCGAAGTTGCCGGTGATTCATCGCATTCACGGTGGCCCGCACGGGATGTACGGCTTTACGTTCAACGACATGAATGAATTGCTGGTGGCAAATGGCTATGCGGTCGTATTTATTAATCCGCGTGGCTCCACTGGTTATGGGCAGAAATTTGCAGACGGTACTTACCAGGCCTGGGGCGGCGGCGATTATAAAGACTTGATGACGGGTATGGACTATGCTTTGAAAACATATCCATTTCTGGATGAAGATCGCATGGGCGTGACCGGCGGCTCCTACGGCGGTTTTATGACCAACTGGGTGGTGACACAGACTGATCGCTACAAAGCAGCGGCCACGGTGGCTTCGGTGAGTAACTTGATTTCATTTTATGGCACTTCTTTATATCAATTGCTGATTGAAACAGAATTCAATGGCTTGCCCTGGGATAATTATGGCTTGCTCTGGCATTTTTCGCCGATGGCGCATATTAAAAATGTAACAACGCCCACTTTATTATTACATGGTGAAAACGACATGGATGTGCCGATCACACAGGCGGAAGAGTTCTACATCGGCTTGAAAAAAATGGGTGTACCCGCGCGATTTGTGCGTTACCCGAACGAAGGGCATGGTTTTCGGCAGCCCAAGCACCAGGCACATTATATGAAAGAAGTAATGAATTGGTTTGATCAATATGTAAAATCAGCGAAGCCCTAAGTAAGTAGTCGGACAGTTTTACAGTCGACCGTCGATAGTCAAATTAATTTGACTATCAAGTTCTTATGAGGGTTTTTTTCTTAAACTTACAAATTGTCACTTTGCTTAATAAAAGTGATTCTTTATTCACTTTAATTCTGGCGGGAGTAAATAAACTCACCAAAACATTAATTTTCCGGATGCCGGCAATAAATAATTGGCATCCGGAAACCAATATTTAATCAATATACCTTTTCGTCAAATCACCGTAGGCATCTATTCTCCGGTCGCGGAAGAACGGCCAGATGCGGCGTACATCCTCAGTTCGTTTTTTATCAATTTCCACCACTGCGAAATCCTCGGTTGTAGCCGGAGCCTGGTATAGAATCTCGCCCTGCGGCCCTGCCACGAAGCTCTGCCCCCAGAATTGAATGCCGCCGGTCACATCGGTCCAGTCTTTTTCATAGCCGGTGCGGTTGACCGCGATCACGGGCAAGCCATTTGCCACTGCGTGTCCGCGCTGACTGATCTGCCATGCGCCGAATTGTCGATCTTTTTCTTCCTGCGAATCCGTGCTTTCCCAGCCAATGGCGGTCGGATAAATCAGCATTTCTGCGCCGGCCATCGCCATGAGCCGCGCGCCTTCCGGATACCATTGGTCCCAGCATACCAGCACGCCGAGCTTACCTACCGAAGTCTGTATTGGATTGAAGCCCATATCTCCAGGAGTAAAGTAGAATTTTTCGTAGTACGCCGGATCGTCCGGAATATGCATTTTGCGGTATTTCCCCGCAATCGAGCCATCTTTTTCAAACACCACCGCGGTATTGTGATAAATGCCGGGCGCGCGCTTTTCAAACAGTGAAGTAACCAGCACGATGCCATTTTCCTTAGCAACGTTGGAAAAAACCTCCGTGGAAGGTCCGGGAATCGGTTCCGCCATGTCAAACTTACTCGTATCCTCCGCCTGGCAAAAGTAAATACCGGTGTGGAGTTCTTGCAAAATCACCAACTCCGCGCCCTTAGCTGCACAAGCCTTGATGCCGGTTATGCTTTTTGCGATGTTTTCGTCCCGGTTATCGGTACAGGATTGCTGTACCAATCCAACTTTTATTTTCGTCATTATTTCTCTTTTTTTTAATCAGCGGGATTTAAGACGCAGATAATGCCAATAGGTCACATTTTCCGAAAATCAAATCACACCCGCCGGATATTGCATGGTCACACAGTGCAAAGAGCCATGCTGCAAAATCAATGCCTTGCAATCGATGCCAATAACAGTGCGATTAGGAAAACAGTTTCGCAAACGTGTCAAAGCTTCGTCATCCTCGGGGACGTTGTAGGTGGGCGCCAAAACTGCATCATTGATAATCAGGAAATTAGCGTAGGTAGCCGGCAATCGCCGACCGTCATCTTCCGCAAAAATGGCAGTGGGCATGGGCAGCGGCAAGAGTTTATAAGGCCTATTATCCAATGTTTTAAAGGCTTTCAGCTCTTCTTCCATTTTTTTCAAAGCGTGATAATGCTCGTCCAGGGGGTCGGTGCATTGTACATAAGCAATGGTTTCGGCGTCGCAGAAGCGCGCCAGTGTGTCGATGTGTGCATCGGTATCGTCACCAACAAGATGACCATAATAGAGCCAGAGCACGCGCTCCAGCCCAAATAACTCTTTTAGTTTTGCTTCAATTTCCTCCTGACTCAGATGTGGATTGCGATTGGGAGAGAGCATGCAATAAGCCGTAGTCATGAGCGTGCCCGCACCATCTGATTCGATGCCGCCGCCTTCGAGCACCAGCCCGCCGTGCCGGATTTCCCTGGTTTTAAAAATTCCTTTTTCAAACAAGCACCGGGTAATAAGGTTGTCCTTATCCGCCGCAAATTTCAAGCCCCAGCCATTGAACACAAAATCCAGGATAACCGGTTTATCTTCGTCAAGAATCGTGATACCCCCGTGGTCGCGTGCCCAGGTATCATTAGATGGAACTTCTACTAAAATCAGGTTGTCGGGGTTGGCGTTCTTGAGTAACTGCCGAACTTGTTCGGCATCCTGACACACCACGAGTGCTTTTTCGTAGCGGCTGACTGTTTCAATCAATTCTACAAAACAAGGCGTCACTACGTCCAGCGCATCCGCCCAGTCGGAATCAGCGTGCGGGAAAGTGAATTGTACCGCGCTCTGCGGTTCCCATTCGGCAGGTAATCTTTTCATGGCGCGAAAATACGGTTTATTGCTGGAAAGCGTGAACCCCCGAAAGGTTTAAAGAAGAAGGGAAATGTAAAATGTAAAACCGCGAAATATAAAATGTAAAAGTGTGTCCCACTTCCATGAATTACGGGTGATTTGTAAAACTTTTTACTTTTTCGAGCTGTACAATTCTTATGAATCCGACACCTGAAATAATTCTGGAATACCAGAATCTTTTGTTCTCTATTGCTTATCAAATGACTGGCGAAGTGGCGACCAGCGAAGACGTAGTGCAGGAAGTCTGGGCCAACTGGATTGAAAAAACCACAGAAACGGTCGCCAATCCCAGGGCTTATCTGGCCAGATCCGTGGTCAATCGCTCCTTGAATTACCTGACCGAAACCAGGCGCCAACGTGAAGCGTACCGGGGCACCTGGCTGCCCGAGCCTCTGGTGTATGATGCGCACGTGCAAACCGAAGCACAATTGGATTTGTCCTACAGCTTTATGCTTTTGCTGGAAAAACTGACACCGACCGAGCGGGCTGTTTTTATTTTGAAAGAGAGTTTTGAGGTTGATTATCAGGAACTTGCCGAGATGCTCGCTTCCAATGAAACCAACTGCCGACAGCTGTATCATCGCGCCAGAGAAAAAATGGCCAATCCGAAAAAACGCTTTGTTTTTGACAAGGAGCAACACCTCCAATTATTGGAGACCTTCACAAAAGCCAGTGAAACCGGGGATATTACAGACTTTATTCAATTATTGAAAGAAGATATCGCCGTCTATTCCGATGGTGGCGGTAAGGTTTCCGCGGCGCTTCATCCGCTTTTTGGCAAAACGACTGTGGAAAAATTCCTGCGTGGGCTTGCAAAAAAAGGCTTTCCGCACTTTACATTAAAACCGGTCATTGTCAATGGTTCCATGGCATTTTTGATTTTTAATCGGCATACCCAACAGCTTGAAACTGTTCTTATCATTGAAGCTGGAGATGCAGGTATTTCCGATCTCTACTTTGTACGCAATCCCGATAAGCTGGAACATTTGGACCCGATTTTCAGGAAAATGTAAAATATTGCATTTCTGATCCGGTATTTAAATTTGAAACAACTATTCGCAGGGCAAGGCGTTGAAAAAACAGAAAAACAGTAACCATGGGAAAATATATCAGTCTGATCACAATAGCAATTGCACTTTTCGCTTGTAAACAAAAGCCGCAACCACTGCCCATCCTTGGCGAGCGCGATGTGGTGAACGGCGATACGGTGTATCATACCATTCCTGATTTTGCTTTTGTGGATCAGGACAGCAATCTGGTGACCAATGCCACTTTTGCCGATAAGCTTTATGTCGTGGATTTTTTCTTCACTTCCTGTCCGACCATTTGCCCCAAAACTGCCAAGCAAATGCTGCGTCTTTATGAGCGCTACGAGAATGAAGATCGTGTCGTATTATTAGCGCACACGGTCGATCCCGTGCGTGATTCGGTGGGTACTTTGAAGAATTATGCACAAAATTTGGGTGTAGAGTCCTATAAATGGCATTTTGTAACCGGCGAAAAAGACAATATTTACGAAATCGCGGATGATTATTTCAGCATTGCTAAAGAAGACCCGACGGCTCCGGGTGGCTTTGACCACAGCGGTCGCTTTATTTTGGTAGATAAAAATCGTTACGTGCGTTCTTTTTGTGATGGCACCGATCCTCAGTCGGTTGACCAGTTTATGAAGGACATTGACGCGCTGCTAGCTCAAGAGTACAGCGCTGAAAAATAAAGCGATAGGGGCATGGGAATCACCCTATGCCCCTATCACCCCATCACTCATTTAATTACGGACGGATACTCTTACCGCCGATCGGAACCAGAAAACCGACGTTGAATGCAATACTCTGGTTTCTGATTTTTTCATCTACAACAGGTATGTCGTATAATTCGGAGAAGCCTCGGGCGTAGCGCGCATCCGCGAAAAGTTGTCCAAAGCTTGTGTTGACCGTCATGCCGGCCCCTACCAAAGCGCCTACCTCAAATCGTTGATAATCAATTGCATCCAAATTAATTTTCGAATCGGATACCTTAAAATCAATCAGTGCATTGGCCCTGGTGATGAGTCGGCCACTCATTGCGTAGCCCAGGGTCGGGCCTGCAGTGATGTAAGCGCCTACACTTTCATTGCCAAACTTGTATTTCGCTAAAACCGGTAACTCCAGATAATTGAATCTTGATTCGGCGAGCACACCTACCGGCAGCGGCACATTAAATAAGTCGATTGCAAAATCTTCTGCAATTTTAAAACCTTTACCCACATATGCCAGTTCAGGTTGGATAGCGAAATGCTCCCCGAAACCAATTTCCATCACAGCAGCGATGTTGGCGGCGGTATAAGTTTTGAAATCCGGCGTCAGGTTATCAATACCGTCGGTGGTATAAACATTCGGCAGACCAATACCGCCACGCAAGCCAATGGAAATATCCTGAGCAAATGCAGCAGTAGTCATGGTCAAAAACAGGGTCAACAGGGTTATTATTTTGGGTGCCGTTTTCATAATGCAGATCGTTTTTGTTTTGTGAATAAAGTTTTTTGTAATTCTGATGGAGCAAAGATGGGGCTTGTAGTTGTTAAGAGAGGTTAAGCGGTGGTTATTGTAATTTTAAAGATTAGCAAGAAATCGCTCGTTTTGGTGAAAAATTCTTAAAACCACAGCATTTTGGTTAAAACTGATAACTTTAACACATATGATATGAATAATAAAGAAAAAAGAATCAGCCTAGAAGAAATCATGGGCATGGAACGCTTTTACCGTCAGGCGTTTATTAATACCATATCGGGATTCAAAAGCGCCAACCTGATTGGAACTATTAATAATGAAGGGGTTACAAATCTTGCTATTTTTAATTCTGTGATTCATATCGGTGCGAATCCACCTTATCTCGGACTTATCCTTCGTCCCGCTTCAGTAGAACGACATACTTATGATAATATAAAAACGACCAGACATTATAGCATTAATCATGTTCACCATGACTTTGTAAAAGAGGCACATCAGACTTCTGCCAAATACCCCGCCGACGTGTCGGAATTTGAAGCCTGCGGTTTCACGCCAATGTATTCTAATACGCTTCGCACGCCTTACGTACAGGAAAGCAGCGTGAAAATCGGGATGGAATTTTTGGAAGAATATCCGATTCAGCTGAACGGTACTATCCTTATAATAGGCAAAATTATGGAAATAATATTATCTGAAAGTGTTTTGTTGGAAAGTGGACACATCAATTTGGATGATGCAGGAAGTGTGGCGGTAGGCGGTTTAGATACGTATTACTCAACGGAACTTTTGAGCCGGCTAAGTTACGCCCGTCCCGGAGAAGAACTCAAAAATATTTGATAATCAATTGGTGAATGTTTAAAATAAAAACAGGGGCAACGTAAAACGCTGCACCCTGTATAACCCCAAAAAACCAAATGAAAACAATCTACATATGAATATCTTTCAAGGACACTTACATGTAACATGCAAAGTCCAGTTTATCTCGCCTGAATCTGTTTAACAGAACATGATAAGTATTGTTAAAACAGACTTTGATAATTAACACAAACTTAACGCTAAAGTTTCAAAAATCCAAACTAAATTATGCGTTTAGCTGTATGGACATGCAAATTAAAAAACTTTTTAGCGAATATTTGCAAGAAAAATCTTAAAATTTTTGTCAAAAACTTCAGATTTTTCTTGGTTGCTTTCTTTAAAGCATATCTTTAGATGCACTTTTCCATAAAACAATCATTTGACATTGTAATTTGCTCTTTTTTTTCAAGAAACACAAATTTTGGGATTAGAAAATGTCAAATAGACAAGAACTCCCAAAGATAAGTGTCTGAAATACATTTTTTTATCTAAAAATACAGCTCTTGGCAAAAGCAAAAAAAATTTTCATTTGCGCAAATTGTGGTTCCGAATCCGCTAAGTGGATTGGGAAGTGTCCATCGTGCGAAGAGTGGAATACTTATCGCGAAGAAGTCCTAGTCAAAGAAACGACCCATGAAGAAAAACGGCGTACCTGGTCCAATAAATCAGACGGAAAATCGGGCCCAAAGCCGGTACTGCTGGAAGAGATTGTAGCAGGTGACACTAAGCGCCTCGTCACACCGGACCGGGAGCTCAATCGCGTACTCGGCGGTGGCATTGTGAACGGTTCGTTGATACTCATTGGCGGGCAGCCCGGCATCGGCAAGTCCACGCTCATGCTGCAACTGGCATTGGGCATTCCGGTGAAAGTGCTGTACGTTTCCGGCGAAGAATCAGAAGAACAAATCAAAATGCGGGCGGATCGTATAAGTGATAAAAAATCAAATTGTTACATATTAACAGAAACCAATACAACAAAGATTCTGACGCATGCGCAACAACTTGGCCCGGATGTGATTGTCGTGGACTCGATTCAAACCCTGGTATCGCCACACATCGAGAGTACGCCGGGCAGTGTATCGCAGGTGCGCGAATGCGCAGGCGAATTGCAGCGGTTTGCCAAAGAGACCAACATTCCGGTGTTTATCATCGGGCATATTACGAAGGATGGTTCCATTGCCGGACCAAAATTGCTCGAACACATTGTGGATGCGGTGCTACAATTTGAAGGCGACCAGCATTACACCTACCGGGTGCTTCGCACTTTGAAAAACCGCTTCGGCTCTACCGATGAATTAGGCATTTATGAGATGCAATCCGTTGGACTTCGAGAAGTATCCAATCCTTCAGAATTGCTTATTTCCCAGAAAGATGAAGACCTCAGCGGAAGCGCCATCGCTGCCACAATGGAAGGTTTGCGCCCCATGTTGATTGAAACTCAGGCACTTGTGAGTAAAGCTGTTTATGGTACGCCTCAGCGTTCGGCCACGGGATTTGACCTGCGGCGCTTGAGCATGCTACTTGCCGTTCTGGAAAAACGGGGAGGTTTTCTGTTTGGGCAAAATGATGTTTTTTTGAATATCGCCGGCGGCATCCGGGTGGACGATCCTGCCATTGATCTGGCAATTGTCAGTGCCCTGGTTTCTTCCTTAGAAGACATTGCGATTCCTGATAAGTTTTGCTTCGCCGGAGAAGTCGGGCTTTCCGGAGAGATTCGCGCGGTCAATCGTATCGAACAAAGAATTCAAGAGGCTGATCGTCTGGGTTTTAAACAAATTTTTATTTCAAAATACAATATAAAAGGGCTGGATTTCGGCAGATATAAAATTCAGGTGAAGCCGATCGGAAAGATTGAAGAATTGAATCAGGCTTTGTTTGAATAAGACACAAGCAAGCTATGAGCCACGAGCTGCAAGCTTTGAAGTTGCTTGCTGCTCGCGGCTTTTGTCCCGGAAATTTATTTATAAATAACCGGATCCGCTTCATTTCCAAGGAAATCCGCTTCTGTAAGTTTTTTGCCGTTGATATTGTCCACATCCCAATCCTGAGCCAATTTCCAGATACCATCTACTTTTCGCAGTACCACATCAAAACGACCAAAGAAAGTGCGCACCTCGCCATTTCGTTTGGACGCTACTTTGTAATAACCAACTTCATAAGCCACATCTCCTTTCACGACTCGATGCTCAAACCGAAACGCAATACTGCGCTGCTCTCCCGATTCTTTGGACCGTGCCGAATTTTTTAGATTATTGGCAAAATATTCTTCACCTTGCAGAATACCCCAGGGACCGGCCCGCAGCACATTTTTGGTATGCAAAGCATTGAACCCTTCACCGTCAAAGGTGTTGTAGGTTTTGATAAAAGGTAGCCAGACTTGTTCGTCAATCGCTTTTTGAATCGCCGCATCTTGGGCATACAGGCTGTTGCTAATCATTAGCAAGAAAAATCCTAAACAGGTGATTCCATTTTTCATGTTGTCAATTTTTAAGGGTGAAATATTTTAGCGACAAATCAAGTAACCTTTGACCAGATTAGCTACCAGAATTATAATTTCAGAAGTGTTTTCAGGCATTTTTCAATCCTAAAACCTGTTTGCGATAAGCGGAAGGCGTGAGGCCGACCTGTTTTTTGAACAGGGCATTAAAAGTTGCCAGCGAATTGAAGCCGCTGTCATAAGCCAGGCTGGCGATTTTCAAGGCGTGATTCTCAGGATCGGCGAGCTTTTCTTTCACCATTTCAATGCGGAAAGTATTGATGTAATCGGAGAAGTTTTTGCCAAATTGCTCATTGATAACCTGCGACAAATAATTGGGAGAGGTATCCAGCTCTTTAGCCAGACTCCTCAGGGTCAAATCGGGATTGAGGTATGGTTTTTTGCTATGAATACAAGCATCCAGCTTGGTTTTCAATTGAATAGAGTCTATATGGGTCAGTGCCGAGCTTTTGTATTTTTCCTTCTTTTTCGTCAAAAGGATCGGATTTCCAAGCAAAATCGCCGTTGAAAAATAGATGCCTACGGCGTAAATCAGGGCGCCATTGATATAGCCCATATACTTGAACAACGCCGGCGAGTAGGCCAGCATCAGCACGCCTGCAAGGATTAGCAGATTGCGCAACCAGGATTGAGTATTTGCTTGTAATGCCGTTGCCTTTCGGTACAATTGAAGCGAGAGCAGATAATATATCAGGATATGGACATACGAAGCCCAAAGCCCGCCGTTTTTCCAGAAATTCCATTCGATCAGAGGTGACAGAAGGAGCAGTGCGATAAACGGAATAAAATGCAGCAAGTGTTTTCTATAAAAATGGTTCTGATTTTGGATTCTAAATAAAAAATACAGAAAAAAGAGCGGCCCGATGGCAAATTGATGTGTCAAACCAATGTTTACCAACATGCGCCAAAGGCGGTACGGCATAGCAAAATCAGGATCGATTTCGCGGATGTGAACGACGATATTTTTTGCAATTCGCACACTTGTCACCAACAAGAGCAAGGACAGCACCTGGTTGAACAATTGCTGCCGGTTTTTCACCAAAATAAAAATGGCGAAAAAAAGCGCTTGTGCAATGCCCAGAATAGCGAAAAGTGTCAGAAAATCCAGTTGTAACATCCAGTCGGTGGTTGTTGAAATGTATAAAGATAAACGCCTTTGCGGCAATTTGAGCAGATTTGAATCAAACAAAAATGTAGATTTTTGACTTTTTATTGAGAATTAAAATACCAGCGAATGGCGACCAATACCCAATCGACAACTGATACAGACAATCTAGCAATTCCTGCCGACAAGCCGATTTTGCTCTTCGATGGCGTGTGCAATCTGTGCAATGGCTTTGTACAATTTGTAATCAAACGCGACCCGAAAGGCAAATTTCTTTTTGCCGCGCTTCAATCGGAGGTCGGGCAAGCCTTGTTGCAACAAGCTAACATGCCCACTGAAGAGCTCAGTACCGTCGTGCTGTATGAAAATAGGAAGTTTTATACACATTCCAGCGTACCCTTGCTGGTGGTAAGGAAGTTTGGCGGCGCCTGGCCGCTGCTATATGGATTGGTGATCGTGCCAAAATTTATCCGGGATAGAATTTACAATTGGATTGCACGCAATCGCTACCGTTGGTTCGGCAAACGCGAAAGCTGTATGATTCCTACGCCAGAGTTGAAGTCGAGGTTTCTGGGATAAAAAAGTTACCGGACAATGAAGCATCATCCGGCAACTAGCCTAAATATTGAATCATAAATTTTTATATAAATGTGGCGCACCTCCAAGGTGTGCCACATGTGTTTATTTTTATAAATTTTCCATGTATTTATAAGCGCTGCCAGTATTCAGTAGCACTATGCGCTCCCAGGGTTCAATCCAATTGTCAACTGCGAGTTTTTTCAAAGCAGCCCAAACCGCCCCGCCTTCAGGTGCTAGCAACACTCCTTCGCTTTGGGCAACTTCGCGCAAACCTTCGAGCATCGCTTGTTCAGAAACAGCAACTGCGGTGCCATTGCTTTCATATAAAGCATTCAAAATCAGCTCATCACCAAATGCCGCGGGCACGCGCAAGCCATTGGCGATCGTTTCATCCGGATTCTGGAAAGGTTCTGCCGTCTTTTGCCCTGCTTCAAACGCTTTAATGATCGGATAGCAAGCTTCGGTTTGTACTGCCACCATTCTTGGACGCTTTGAGCCGATCCAGCCGAGCTGTTCCATTTCATCAAAAGCTTTCCAGATACCGATCAAGCCGGTACCACCACCAGTCGGATAAATAATTATATCGGGTAGTTCCCAGTCGAACTGCTCGGCGATTTCATAGCCCATTGTTTTTTTACCTTCCAGTCGGAATGGCTCTTTCAGGGTCGAAATATCGAACCAATCATCTTCTCGTACCTTAGCAATTTCCATCGCACAATCGCGGATGTTGCCATCCACCAGCGTCACCTGCGCGCCAAAATACTCGCATTCCTTGCGGAAAACCTCGGGTGTAACCACCGGCATAAACACATGCGCTTCCAGGCCCGCTTTCGCACAGTAAGCACTCATCGCGCCGCCAGCATTGCCCGCTGTGGGGATCACGCATTTGCGCACGCCCAGTTCCTTGGCTTTGGAAATTGCCATCGATAAGCCCCTGGCTTTGAACGAACCGGTGGGGTTATACGCTTCATCTTTGAGGAACAATTGTGAAAGTCCCAGCTTTACGGCAACTTTTTGCAAGTGAAACATGGGCGTCATGCCCTCGCCAAGTGATACGATATTGCGATCATCTTCTACCGGTAGAACCTCCCGGTAACGCCACATGGTGTGTTCACGGTTGCGTAGCAAATCCCGATCCAACCCTTCAGAGAGATTATAATCGGCGACTAACGGTTTGTTTAATTCGGAGTAGGTTTGTAATTTGTTTTTGTCATAAATCTTGCCCGATTTCGAACAAATCAGATTGTTATACAGCGTTTTGAGTTCAATCAGCGTTTCCATAATACAGTTTGAAGTTTGGCAGTTTTACGTTTGAGCATTCATGTTCAGGATAGTTTTACAAATTGTTTTTGTCTGTTTTGTGAAAGACGCTCCAAATTTTTAGTTTTTTTAGCTCAGATGCTTTTCAATTTTTGACCAACTTCGATACTTTTTTGCGCGTTTATAAAAATGACACTGAACTGATGAAACCGATTCTTTTTAAAGTCACCGAAAGTACCAATGAATCCTTCCACGTACAGGAAAACCTGCAAGGGCACCAGTACGACCAGATGCATTATCACCCTGAGTATCAGATCAGTCTGATTGTGGATGGGCACGGCGCCTGTACAGTTGGCGAGTATAATGATCGCTTTGCCCCGGGTAATGTGTATGTGATCGGCTCCAATGTGCCGCATGTATTTGACAATAGCGAGGCTCATATTATTTCGGTTTTTTTTAAGGATACTACCTTTGGCGGGTATTTTTTTCAATTGCCTGAAATGGCAGCCGTCAAGCATTTTCTGGAGGAAGCAAGCCAGAGTTTTAAACTGAACACCTCGCTGGCACAGCGCGTTCAGCCTTTGATGCTGGAACTGACCAAACTAAGCGGGGCGGCACGCATCATTCGTTTGCTGGAAGTTTTAAACCAGATGGCGCTCAGCGCCGAAAAACGCGTCCTGTCACAAACCATCGCTGATTCCAGTTATTCATACACCGCGCTCTACCGTCGCATGAAAAAGGTGTTCCGTTATCTGGCTGATAATTTTGACAAGGAAATTTCTTTAGACGATGCCGCCAGCTCGGTGCACCTGAGCCGTTATGCATTTTCGCGTTATTTCAAAAAAATCACCAATAAATCTTTTGTTAATTACCTCAACGAACTCCGTGTCAAAGCCGCCTGTCGTTTCCTCCTGCGCAGCGACTACACAATCACGCAGATCGGCTACCTGTGCGGATTTAACAACCTGTCCAATTTCAATCGCCATTTCAAAAAAATGATGAACTGTACGCCTTCGGAGTACCGGGCGCAGGGGGCATAAGGTAGAATGTTGGTTGATGTACGGTAGGTCATTGGAAGAGAAATATGCCACACTTTGTAAGTGCGGCACATGTTTTTATTCTAAGGTTTCTTATTTTTCAACATCCGGTCGAAGAAATCAGCTGTTGCGTTGTACGCTGCAAGCCAGTTCTTGTGTAACAGAAATCCATGTACTTCATCAGGGAAGATCAATTGTTCAAAATAAACGCCTTGCCGGCGCAGAGATTCCGCAATGTCCACCGTTTCGCTGAAAGGCACATTGCGATCGTCATCGCCATGAATGAGCAATACCGGTGATCGCCAGCCATCTACATATGCCATCGGTGAGGATTCAAAAGCGCGACGTGCCAATTGCTCCGCTTTTTCAGGATTGTAGCCGGGTACAAAATTCCGGATCACCACATTCCAGTCGTGTACGCCGTGCACATCCACGCCCGCTGCAAACAAATCCGAGGCTTTCGCCAAACCTAAGGCCGTGAGGTATCCACCATAAGAACCTCCCCATAAGCCAATTTTCGCACCATCCACATCATCGCGACTGCGCAGGTACAAACCCGCTCCGAGTACATCGTTGAACTCACTGGCGCCGTTCGCACCGTAATTCAAAGCTTCCCGGAATTCCATGCCATAGCCAATACCGCTTCGATAATTGACCGACATCACGATATAGCCCTTGCTGGCAAGGTATTGATTCATCGCATAAGCATTGTGATAATAGCCCCGGTCGTGGAAACCCAGGTACATCTGCCGCCGCGAGCCACCGTGAAAAAAGAGCAAAGCAGGACGTTTATCACCGGGTTTCAAATCTTTGGGTTTAAATAATTGGCAATGAATTTTCATCCCATCTGCAGCAGAAATAATAACCTGTTCAGGTTCAACCAATTGCGCATTTGGAAAATTTTTAGGCAAAGTCCCTGCCGCCAACGGACGTTTTTCACCCTTGGCATTCATATACATGGCTTGTGCCGGCTGGGTGCCACTGGAAGCAAACATCGCCACCGTGCCATCGGTCGTAACTGCCGGCGACCATTCGATAGAAGCTCCGCTCGTCAGGGCTTTCGGGGCGCCGCCAGATATTTCAACCCGCCAGATATGCTGCCGGTCAATGTCATCCTGATTGGAAGAATAGACCATCGCTTTGCCATCAGGTGTCATGGTCACGTATTGCACTTCGAAATTGCCGGGCGTAAGCAAACGCGCATTGCCGCCAGTCGTAGCCACCGCGTACAAATGCAGCCAGCCATCGCCTTCCCAGGGGAAAACGATCTGATTATCAGCGCTCCAGAACAATTGATTATCCGCTGAAATATTCCAGAAATTACTGCCCTTGCCTTCCTTCGCACGCCAGATTTCTTTGGTTTGACCGTTTGTTATATCATAAATCATAATTGCCCAGGGCAAGCCTTCTCTTTCTTCAATAAATGGCAGGTTTTGCTTTTGGTTGGGTATGCGCAGGAAGGCGATTTTCTTGCCATCCGGCGACCAGACAGGATTGTTGTCGCGATCGACACTCGGGTTTAAATATTTAATTTCCTTTGCAATAACATTATAAATACCTATAAAACTATGATCCCCGCGGTTGCTTACGAATGCAAGTTGCTTGCCATCGGGCGACCAGCGCAGGCTCCCGGCGCTGCCACGAATGGTGAATAATTGCTCAGACTTGGAATCATCGGCTACTCCAACCGACCAAACCTGCCCGCGTTTTGTAAAAACCAGCCGTTTGCCATCCGGCGAAAACGCTGGATTGCTGCCTTCGCTCACCAGTTTTGGCTCGCCGCCGCTAAAAGAAATCAGGTAAATCTGCTGTTTGGCGCCGTCAGGATCGCTGGTGGGATTGGGAATTTCACCCTGGCGATTGGCGCCGCCGCCATGTACATAGGCGATGAGATTGCCATCTGGTGAGAAAGTCAGATTGCCCAGGGCTTGTCCATCATCTTTGTTGGAATCGGTAATAGATTTGCCTCTAAAATCAGGTCCTTCGGCCACCCAGATGCTGCGTTTACCCTCGTGGTTTTGTGTCCAGGCCAGACGGGAACCCACCGGCGCGGCGGTCAGATTCTCCGGGAAAGGGCTGCTCATAATCTGCTCAATCGTAAAGGATTGCGCAATTATGATATTTTGCAATAACAATAAAAATGCGAGAATAGAATAACGTTTTTTCATGTTTTAGGTGTTTTTAAAAGTTTAGGAGTTGAGGGGTTTAGGAGTTTAGGAGTTTAGCGAGGTTAGGGGGTATTAAGCCCTCCATTTAAAAGAATGCTCGTCAATGGCTCGTTGGGTCGCCAAAATCCCGTCGAGATGATCGTACTCGTGCTGCATCAATTCTGATAGATCATCTTCGAGATCCCAGACATGCTCCTGCCACTCCAGGTCACGGAAGCGCATTTTGCAACGCCGGTGCCGGCGCAGGCGCACCAGCAGGTTGGGGAAGCTCATACAATCGTCCCAGAGTTCCATCATCTCTTCACTCATGTCAAAAAACTCAGGATTGATGATCGCTACGGGTTGGTCAATATTTAGCACGATTAATCTTTTCATGATACCCAGTTGCGGCGCGGCAATAGCGCGGCCAGCCTTGTACTTTGCCCGGAATTCCAGGATTACATTCGCCAAACCGTCCACTACCGGTCTCAAGCTTTCGAGTTCAGACGGCTCCACCGGCGCGCATTTTTCGTACAAACGCGGATCGCCAAGTAACAGAATATCAGATAAATGCATGGTAGTTATTTACTTTTTGCTAAGGAATAATACTGCTAAATTTAAAGAACCCTTGACAATTATTAGACATTACCCGTCGCTTTTCTGATTCGATTGATTGTCAGATTTTTTCAAATAAAAAAAGGAAGGCGTGAAAACACCTCCCTTAACGGAAAAAGTTGGCATGGGAAAATTGAATTTATTTTCTTCCTTTATTCAGAAATACAGCCGAAGCCCCGCTGAATAGTTGATTGTAAACCGGCGCAAAATTACCATTGGTCGTCGGATAGTCAAAGCCAAGAATGCGGCCACCGTCCTTCGCTCTTTCGGCTATGTAAATCATTTTTGTATCAGAATCATACGCTACATCCACCGGATTACCGAGCAAAGTACTGGAACCGGCTACGCGAATCTGGCTGCCCAGGCTGATGATGCCATTATTGCCGGCACCAGACAACTTGGACATAAAACTGGAGATCACGTGAACCGCACCATCATCCGCGCTGCTCGCCTCGCCCACATCGGTGAGCACCATAATATCATCGGAAGCTGAGTAAGTTATGCCATGCGTGCGCACGATACCCTCGACCTGCACCGTGATATTAGGCATGATCATGCCATCGGGATTGCTGAAAAAATTATTGAAAACCGCGAGTTTATCCGAATTATCCACAATCGCGTACAACGTATTTCCTTCGATGTGAATGCCCCACAAATTAATCGATACGGTATAGGTATTCATAAGTGATAAGGCGTTGCCATTGATTTGATACACGTAAAATTTGTTCATTTGTCCATTGGAAGCATCGGCATCTTGCGCGACCACAATTCTATTACCGCTCTGGAAAATTTCCCGGGCATTGGTAAAATCGGACGAACTACTAAATGCTGGTGTAAGCTTTGCACCATCCATTACATTATTTATCATAGAATAAGCATCAATACGATTGGCAGTGCGATTATTTTGATACAAAACATTACTTCCCGCATCATAAGCCACGCCGTCGGCATCGGTAGCTGCCACGCTCAGGGTTTTCGTCATTGGATTAGCAGCGTCAGAAAAATCGACAACTGCCAGAGCGGAAGCAGTATTACTGGAAACATACAACTCTGTAAGATTAGCGCCCGCGGGCTCATTGTCATCATCATCACAAGCAGTGAAACAAACAGTGCAGACAATAGCCAGGAGCATCAGATGCAATTTCAGTTGTTGCATAAGATCAGGATTTTTGGTTTAATAATAAGTTTAATTTATATAAGAAGCGCGCAGTACTGCTTTTCTTCTGATACCACTACCTACGGGTGAGATTTGGAGATTGGTTTTTTATTTACTTCATTTAAAATTGTAATGTCTGCCAGATTGCGAATGTTTGATAAACCTGAAAGTAAATGAACATTCTGATTCTCAGGATTTACAGGCATAATGAATGTTTTTTTAGAAAAATTGCCTTTCGCACTTGACTCTCCCCTAACGTTAGCCCTTACCTTTGTACCGACAATTGCAATAGCATGACCGGTTATACTGTAAAACAATTGGCAAAGCTGGCAGGCATCAGCGTGCGCACTCTGCATCATTATGATGAGATCGGATTGCTAAAGCCGCGCGAACGCTCGGATGCAGGCTATCGCTACTACGGGCGACAGGAATTGCTTCGATTGCAACAAATTCTATTTTATAAGGAACTGGATTTTTCCTTGCAAGAAATCCGGCGGATCATGAATGAGGAAGACTTTGATCTACTCCGGTCGCTCCAGTTTCATCGCGAAGAACTGCTGCGTCGCTCCGAACGTTTGCAACAACTGCTGGCAACCATTGATAAAACGATTAAAGAACTTAAAAATCAAAAAATTATGCTAACTGATAAAGAATTATATGAAGGTTTCCCGAAAGGGGAAGCATATCGCAAAGAAGCCGCCGAACGCTGGGGAGAAAAGATGATCACCGAAACCGAAGATCGGCTCAAAAACATGGGCAAAGAGGGTTGGAAGAACCTGAAAGAAGAAGCCGAGGAAATCACCCGAACATTGGCGGGATTAATGGATCATGCCCCTTCGCGCACATTGGTGCAGGAAGCGATCGCCCGCCACTACGCTCATATGAATCAATTTTATGATGTAAATGAAACGCGTTATCGTGGACTTGCCGACATGTACGTGCAGGATGAACGCTTTAAAGATCATTATGACAAGCATCGAGAAGGTCTAGCCGAATTTGTCCGGCAGGCGATCCATATTTATTGCGATAATGGAATGAAGATTATTGCGTAAATAAAAATTAGTAAAAGCTTGCTCCCCATGAGTGAGCTTTCTTTCTTATTCCGAAACAGCCTTGCCATCTCTCCGGGGATCAGCCGCGCCTACCCAGCGTCCTTTTTCGAATGCAATGGCATGAATACCACCGTAATACGAATTCAAACCTTTTTGCGTAAGATCATAATCCGGGAATGTAATTTGATATCCCTGCTTTCGCAAATCATTTAGCCAGGTCACAGGCGTATTGGCATCTTCCACATACACACGATCACGCACCACGTGCACACGAGGCATCTCCACGATACGTTCGATTCCCAAATCCGTGTCCATCCACAATTGACTCAACTGCGCCACCGATGATATAATGCGGGCACTACCCGGACTGCCGATCACCAGTACGTTTTGCCTATCTTTTCTTACAATGGTCGGACTCATGGAAGAATAAGCCATTGCGTTGGGGCGAATCGCGTAAGGATGATCCGGTTGACCCAATTCAAAGTCGTCCATGTAAGTATTGTATAAAAACCCGAGTTCCGGACTCATTGCGGCTGCGCCAAAGTAAGCATTGATACTGGACGTAACGGCAAGGCCCATTCCATCTTTATCCACTACTGAAAAGTGCGTAGTTTCACCGCCTGTGCTTTCTTCCACCACCCGATTAGCGGGAAGTATATAGCTTTCCCAAAGCCTTTGAATTCCGGCTTCGCTCAATTGCGCCTGCACGGCCTCTTTGTAGTTGACAAGGTCGGGAACGGGGCTGGTTCTGCGATTTTCAAATGCCAAATCCTGCGCACGAACCAGATTTTTCAGGCGCTCCGGCGTGTTTGGCTGTAAATTTTCGGGCGTTGATCTTTCTACTAATTTCAGTATTTGCAGCATGGTCCAGCCGCCGCAGGGAGGGGGTTGAGAATAAACTTTATACCCACGAAAATCAACACTTAAAGGCTGAAGTTCAACAGGTTCGGGGAAATTTTTCAAATCTTCCAGGCTGATCCAGCCGCCGTTGGCAGTCATATCTGCTGCGATTTGAGCAGCTATTTCACCTTTATAAAAATCTTCGGAACCTTTCTCCGCAAGTCGTCGAAGCGTTTGTGCCAGCACAGGTTGACGAATCGTGTCGCCGGGAGCAGGCACGCGCCGGTCGGGCATTAAAATAAAACCGGTAGAATATGGACTCTTGCGAAGCGCATCTTCGTATTTATTGTACACCATGTGCCGGAAATAGCCCACGACAAAGCCATTTTCAGCATAATTTATTGCAGGTTCTATCAGCTCCGCCCAACTAAACTTACCACTGCCGTATTTTTTATGTGCATATGCCAGCGTTTTTACCATAGAAGGAACAGTGCTTCGGCGATGGTATTTCAGATCATCTGATGTAGCATCAATCGGCGTGGCAGCAGGCGCTAAGGTCGTGCCGTTTATTGAAATTGGTTCTTCGCCCGGTGCTGCCATTAATATCTGGACACCGGCGCCCAGACCCGTCATCGCAGGCTCCGTAACCCCCAGCACGAAAGAAACAGTAACAGCGGCATCAACGGCATTGCCACCGCGTCGCAGTATATCCATGCCCGCTTCCGTAGCCTCTGGTGTAGCAGAGGAAACAACGCCGGCAGTAAGGCTTGTAGCATTCTGATTTGGAGTAGTGCAGCCAACTAGCCACAGGAGTAGAAGCGTGATGGGTTTCACCGGAGTTTTCATAAAATGAGTTTTAGGTAGAGCAGGTGATAGACTTTGATTTTCAGCCATTTACATAGCCTAGTAAGTAGTTGTCATGTCTTTATCTACGCAAATAATAAAATCGGCTTTGTGTTTATTCTCTTCCAGTAATTTTTGCACATCTTCCTGCAAAACGGTGGTAATAGTTACATAACTCAACGCATCATTTTTTCTTTTTAAATACCAGAGAATACCTTCATAATTTTCGGAATGATAAGCGCCATGATAGTGAATAAATAAAGATTCTGATTTATAATGTTGCATGATAAAATGCGCCATCGTAGCGTCCTTGATTGCCTGGGCTTTGGGCAGATTCTCGCCACCATGACCTTGCGCCATGGCCATCATGTTTTTATATCCCGGTAAATTAGCATCATATTTGATCGGCAGTGGCGCGATCCACTGTTTCTCAGCGTCCGGCAGGTTGTCCAGGGCTTCCAAACCTTCGCGATAAACCAGATTGGCGTATTTTCTGGGAATATTGGTCGCAATAAATGGCAGTTTGTTTTTTTTGGCAAAATCCACCAGCGGCGCATAGTCCGTTTTATAATTATTCCAGAGGCGAGCCAGCGAATCCAGCCCTTTATAATCAATTTCGCCGGCTACATATTTATTTAATGCTTCCTGATTATCCGCTTCAAACATTTCTGCGCCGAGGATCAACTTTCGCTCAGGATGCAGGTCTTGCGTGACTTCCAGCTGTAGCCAGTGCGAGATCGGATTATTATGCAACTCACCGAATAATAGCATGTCTGCTTTGGCGATTGTCTTCAGCATTTTTTCGTAGGAAACCTTCTTACCATTGGCATCGTAGAGCACATAAGCCGGCTTGTTTTGGCTGAATCCCATAAGCACAAGCATTTGAATCAAAAGTGCTAGCAATATTTTTTTCATCTTTCGAAATGATTGAATTGACAAGATAAAAAATAGTAGCGAAAGAGATCAATTACTTTTTTAATAAAGTCATCCACTCATTGATCAATTCAGGAACCCTAGTCAAAGTCTCTTTCCCAACGACTACTTCATCAACCAAACCCATATGAAGCATATCAACGATCCTGCACAAATAGGATTTACCCATGCCCCACCATGTATAATGAGCATCAATAAATAGATAATGCTTTATATCAATATTTAAATTGTCTTTAATTTCTCCAATTTCGTATCCATCCAACATTGTTTCATAAACTCCATCAGCAACTCTACTACCAAAAGTGGTTGTATAATAATATTCCTTGATTTCCCATATAGCTATTGGGTTTATTACATCGGGGAAAGCGCCATCCACCCTTCTCGATAAGGTTCTAACCGGAAAACCATTTTGAGTAACGGCGGTAAGCTCCTTGGGATCATAATTGCAGGTAAAACCTTTTGAGGTTGCTTCAATAAACATATTTACCAAGCCTGTAAGGAAAGCAAAATCCTTTTTATTGCCTTTTTGCTTATTCAAAGGAAGCGGACAGGTTGGTTTGAGTTTGGTTTTATATTTATTAAAAATAACCTTGGCTTCTTTAGCATCCATCAAGTTAGGCTCAACTTCCTGATTTAAAACCTTTTTCCTATATTGAAAATAATCATGTAATAAAATTCCGTATTCGGTAAATGAATTATCATGTTGAATTAAACGGGAATAATCTAAATTTTCTTTTTCGAAAACTTCTATAATTTGGTCAATGGTAGGAACAACAAATTCAGGATTTGGATTAACTAAGGTTTTGCGTTCAAAGTACCCCAATCGCTGATTCAAAAACTTTATATTTGCCCAAAATTCTGCATCTAGGTTTTTATATTTATTGTTTGGTTTCATGAAGGCGTTTTTCAAATTCAAGGATAAATTCGGAGAAATCAATATTTAGTACTTTGCATATGTCCCTGAGTTCTACTATATCCAAGCGTCGTTCGCCGTTTTCTATTTTACTGATAAAAGATTGTGGAACCTCCAGCAAATCTGCGAGATCGGATTGAGTTAGCCCTATACTGACCCTAAGGTGGTAAAGCTGTTGAAGTAACATCTTATATTCTTTTCTATGTAAAGTCTTTTTCACAATTACAAAGAAATATCCTAAATCAGAATATCCCAAATTAGGATACTTGTACAAAAAGTATTAATTTTGTCAAAACTTGAGATTATGCAATTAACCTTAGAAAACAAATTCCTCACATACTATCCTCCGAAGACCCAATTATTGAAATGGATTGGTAACAAGCAAAAATTCGCAGTGGAAATTACAAGGTATTTTCCGGTGTCTTTTAAGAATTATTATGAGCCATTTTTAGGCAGCGGTGCAATACTGGCCACGGTTGCACCAAACTCAGGAATTGGATCGGATGTATTCAAGCCTTTGATTGAAATATGGCAAACATTGCAATCTGATCCAAATAAATTAATTGCGTGGTACGCCGAGAGACAAGAGCGCATTGAAAAAACTGACAAAGTAACTGTTTATGAAGAAGTAAAAGCCGCTTACAATGCAAATCCCAATGGGCCTGATTTCTTGTTTCTTTCACGCGCTTGCTATGGAGGCGTTATAAGATTTAGGAAATCAGATGGGTATATGTCAACTCCATGTGGCGTACACAACCCAATTTCCGTACAAAATTTTACAAAAAGAGTAAATGAGTGGCATAATAGAGTTAAAAATGTAAATTTTGAATGTATGGATTACACAGAGGCTTTTGCCATGGCAAAAAAGGGGGATTTTATTTATTGCGACCCGCCGTATAGTCATACTCAAAGCATTCTCTATGGAGCTCAAGACTTTAGCCTTGCAGAATTATTCGCCAAAATTGATGCAGCCAAAGCCAAAGGAATCAAAGTAGCCCTCAGCATAGATGGTAATAAAAAATCCGGCAATCTTATTTGTGATCTTCCAATTCCAACAGGTTTATTTGAAAGAGAAGTTTTTATTGATTGTGGTAAATCAATGCTCAAACGTTTCCAAATGGAAGGCAAAGCGCTAAGTGAAGAAAATGTAGCTGATAGATTATTACTAACTTATTAATTATTCAATCACTGTCACTTTCACTTCCACCTTGCGGTTTAGGTTCTTGGGCTTATCGTCGCGAATCTCGCCACGGCCTTCGATGTAAATCTGATCTACCAGAATACCATTGTCCATCAGGTGTAGTGCGATTTGTTTGGCGCGTTCTTCAGATAGCTTGAGGTTGTACATATCCGTGCCCACATCATCCGAAAAGCCGATGATTTCTACCCGCTGCACATTTTTACTCTTGAGCTGCTTGACAAATGCGTCCAGATTATTGACTTCGGGCGCCGACATGGTATATTTATCAAATTCGAAGAAAATTGTATGGAGGTAATCGCGCCGCTCCGGTTTGCGCTTCATTTCATAGTAGGCAGTATCCAGTACCGGCGACTTGACGGTAAAATCACGTACCGGTCGTGTCACTGGATCCATGAGGATTTCGATGGTATAAAATTGCTTGTTGTCCCAGAAAGGAATGATAAATTCATTTTTATAGGGATGATACAACTCTTTTTCTACCGAAATATTCAGGATTTCAAAAGCTGGAATGCACAGGAAAAAGCGCCCGTTTTCGTCGGTTTTTACCGGATCTCGGTTGGCAATTTGCACCGTAATGCCTGGAATCGGCACATCCAGAATAGTATCTTTGACAAAACCTTCCACGAAAGTGATGGCTTCGCTATACAGCTCATCGCCCAGTTGCACCCGATAAATATCAAACCTGCCGAAACCGCCCATGCGATCAGAGGCCAGGAAACCAGTTTTACCATCCGCAGCCAGGATAAAGCTCAGTTCGTCATTGGGGGAATTGACAGGGGGCCCAAGATTAACCGGCGTACTCCAGTTGCCGTCTCTGTCCACCCGGCTCATCCAGATGTCCATACCGCCGAGGCCGGGGCGCCCATTTGAGGAAAAATAAAGGGTTTGCCCGTCGTTGGTAATAAAAGGCGATTGCTCGTCGCCGGGCGTATTGACATTTTCACCCAGGTTTACAGGCTCGCCCCAATTTCCATCCAAATCACGCTTGCTCATCCAGATATCATAACTGCCATTGCGGTTGCTCGTAAAGTAGAGTGTATTGCCATCGCAGCTCACCGCCGCTTGTGAATCCCATTTTTCAGAATTTACACCTCCGGTAAGTGTTCGTACGTTTCCTACTTCCGTGCCCTCAATATTGGCTTGCCAAATATCGCAGGGACCTAACACACCTTCGCGTTCACAAGCAGAGAAAAACATGGTTTTGCCGTCGCGCACTACTGTTGACATGCCTTCGTGCCCGGAGGTATTAAATTTGGAGCCAAGGGGCAGGCCTTCCGTCCATTGACCATTGATGTAACGGCTGTAATAAATATTTTCATCGGCCTGATTATTTCGCCGGCCTGTAAAGAAAAGCAAGGTTTGATCGTTAGACACAAATGGGAAATATTCATCAGCACGAGAGTTAATATTTCCTCCCAGATTTTCGATTTCTTTTACACTCAAAAAAGTAATGGAATCCCGCGAAATATAGCAGGCACGGATGTTGTTATCCAATTCCGCCACCATTTGGGCTTCTTCATCAGCTTCTTTGTCGGCGATGTCGGAAAATTCATGCGCCGGCTTGCCCAGCAAAAATTCAAACTTGCCGTAATAGGTGAGCGCTTTTTCATAATCGCCCATTTTGTAGCTCGCCCAGCCTGCGCGGTAATAGATGGAACGCGAGAAAAATTCGTCACGCTTGATGACGGTTTCATAATATTCCAGGGCTTTGTCGAATTGCCCAAGCATTTCGTAGCACACGCCGATGTTGCGTCGGGCAATGTGTAATTCGGGCTTGCTGGCCAGCACTTTTTCGTACAAACGGATGGCTCGCTCGTAGTTCCTGTTGAGCAAAGCTTCTTCCGCCCGCTGAAAATCCTTGGAAAATCCGGGTGTTTGGGCATTTGTACACACAAAACCCATCAGGCCGAAAGAGATAAGTAGAATTTTGTATAGCATGTCATCGCTTTTTGGGAAAAATGATGAACCACCAGGAACACAGGACACGATGAAGGGTGCGAACAATGCTAATCCTGGGTGCTCCTGCGTCCTTGGCGGTTATGAAACAAGGGCAGATGTTTGCGTCAAATATTTGATAAAACTATATTTTTTCGCTCACAAATAGGTACTAAAATCGGGTATTTTTCAAAATTCGAAATGTTAAAAACCTCTGCCTGTTGGGCTATTACTGCATTCTGAACAAATCCGCTTCCGCAGCGATGTACCCGAAAGCTGCCCAATAGTTAGTATTGATGACTTTCTGAAAAATTTCTTTAGCCTTCGCCGCATCACCGTGGTACAAGTACCAGTTGCCCACGCCGTAGCCTTGGGTGACGGTGTTGAGTAAGGCATCCAGGTCAGATTCCGGGGCATCGAGATTGAGCAGATCCTCGGGCTTTTTCATGCCTTTGTACATCAGCAAGCGGTTGTAATACGACTCATTTTCAATGATTTCCATATTCGGGGTGATTTTCGTAAGCACCTCCGCAGCTTTTTTATCTTCACCGAGACGGCGGTAAGTCATGTACAGCCAGTCAGCCGTGGCGCAAAGCAGGTCAGGGTTGGTCGAGTAATCCATGCATTCCTCGTAGATTTTTGCAGCTTCCTCAAATTCGCCTTTCAAATAATACGCCAGCGCCCAATGGTACCAGATGTTGAACTGCAAAGTGGAAAGTGGCTGGTTAATGCGGTTGGGAATACCGTCGGGTTCGATGACAATCGGTTGATCCTTAGCCAATTCTGCGGCTTTTGCAAAATCAGCAATCGCTTCATCAAATTTCCGGATCGAAATATAACGGTGCCCCCGGTGGCGATAGAGTTCCGGCGAATTGGGAAACTTTTCCAAGCCTTTGGTATAAATCTCAATCGATTCCTGGAAGCGATTCAGATAAGCCGTGCGCCGCCCGAGCCAGATGATATGATCCAGATTATTGGAATCGCGCTCAAAGTTTTGGCGGGCGATGAGAAGCAAACTGTCCTTTTTTCGTAAGGAAGCCTCGGATTCGGCCGGTGGGAACAACGGTTTGCCATCCAGGGAATACGCCTCAGGCTGTGGCTCGGCACTTTCTGCTTCGGTTGCCGATTTTTTTTGATCCGCCGGCTGGCATTGGTACGTAAATATTGCCAGAAAAATGATCAGGGCAAAAATTGGTCTCATGTTGTAATATGTTTTAGGTGAACATTTGGAAAACAGCTCCGTTCGACAAAAGAGAATTCGGAAGCCAGAGCCAAAAATAATTTTTGCCACGGAGATTTCGTTATTGGAGCCACTTAATAATCTCTTCTAATTATCATCAAAACGAAAACATATAGCAGAATTCATACCCAAATTATTTGAAACCTTTAAACACGTTTAAACCATGAAAAAGCACGTTTTTTGTTGTATGGCGCTGGTACTTGCCTTGTTTACTGCTTCGTCCGTCTGGGCACAAAATTTAGGTATCAAGGGTGGGATCAACCTTGCCAGCATTTCCGAGTCAGCTTCTGATGATCTCGGTGATTATGAAGACAATGCCATTGTAGGTATCCAGGCGGGTTTGGTTGCCGAACTCCCGATTTCCGATTTTTTTGCCATTCAGCCCGAATTGCTCTGGGTACAAAAAGGCGGTAAGGCTACTTACACCCTACTGGGCAATGAACTGGAGACAACCGTGCGCTACAACCACATCCAATTGCCGGTGCTGGCAAAAATCAAAGCAACCACCGATGGCAGCGACTTTGGTTTGTTTTTCTATGGCGGACCTTTCGCCAGCTTTTCGCTGAACGGAAAATCAACCGTGAAAACCACTACGCCGCTTGGTACAGTGGAAGAAGAAAAAGACATCGATTACAGCGATGACGACAATTACGAACGCCGTTTCGACTGGGGCGCTACTTTTGGACTCGGATTTAATGTCGGCGCTTTATTCCTCGACCTGCGTTACGATTTGGGTATCAATAATTTACTGGATGACGACATTCCAACCGGCGGCCCTAACGGCGATGATCCATACCTGCGCACCCGAGGGATCGGGCTCACGGCCGGCTTTATGTTCGGAAGATAAAACCATGCAAGACGTGACAGGTATTGAAGACCTGCCGCGTCTTTCCTTCCTTTTGTCGAAAGCTTTCCGACTATTCTTCCTAAAAAATTGCAACCTTTCTGTCCGAGTGTTATCTTTATACAAAAAGTAACGGGAAACAGGATTGGTATGCAATTAAATCGCGCAAAAATACTGGTAGTGGACGATGATCCGGACGTCCTGGTGGCTGTCCAACTGCTGCTGAAAACGGAGGCCAGACAGGTAGTGACGGAAAAAAATCCTGAACAATTACGTACCCACCTTGCCAAAGACCACTATGATCTCATCCTGCTGGACATGAATTACAAAAGTAAACTCAACAGTGGTAACGAGGGCTTATACTGGATGCGCCAGATTAAGGAATGGGACAAAGAAACTTCGGTGGTGATGATTACTGCTTATGGCGACATTGACCTGGCGGTGCGTTCTGTGAAAGAAGGCGCTTCCGATTTTATTGTCAAACCCTGGCGAAATGATAAACTGCTCGCTTCCCTCGAAGAAGTCCTGGCTAACAAAAAATCTGCGGGCGGGCAGCAAAAACGCAAATCCGATAATTCTGATATCGGCATTCTTGGGGAATCCGACGCGATGCAATCGGTTTTCTACAAAATTGAAAAAATCGCGCCAACCGATGCCAATGTGCTGATATTAGGCGAAAACGGCACGGGTAAAGAGCTGGCTGCCAAAGCAATACATCAGCAATCGCTCCGCGCCGATAAGCCCTTCGTGCATGTGGATGTAGGTGCGCTGACCGAGAGTTTGTTCGAAAGCGAACTGTTCGGTCATAAAAAAGGCGCTTTCACCGATGCGCGCGAGGATCGGGTCGGGCGCTTTGAATCGGCTCATGGCGGCACACTGTTTCTGGACGAAATCGGCAATCTTTCGCCACAGCAGCAAGCCAAACTTTTGACGGTTTTGCAAAGCAGACAAATTATTAAACTTGGCAGCAATCAGCCCGTACCCATCGATATTCGCCTCATTTGTGCGACCAATGCTCCGATTTACGAGCTGGCTGGTCAGAATCAGTTTCGCAAAGACCTGATTTACAGAATTAATACGGTGGAAATAACCCTCCCGCCTCTGCGCGAGCGCGACGAGGATGTCATTTTACTCGCAGAGCACTTTGCGACGATGTACGCAGAGAAATATCGCAAACCCATTCCCATTTTTGAAGATAAAGCGCTGGAAAAACTGCGCCGCTATGCCTTTCCGGGCAACGTGCGCGAATTGCAGTACAGCATTGAGCGGGCGGTCATTATGATGGATGGTGAAATATTGCAGTCCAAAGATTTGATTTTCTCGCCGGTGGAAACCGCCATCCCTTCGGATGACGATGAGCCGGATACCCTCCGCCTCGATGAAGTGGAAAAACACACCATTCTCAAGGTAATTGAAAAGCACAATGGCAATATCACCCGTGCTGCCAAGGAACTGGGCATCACCAGAACCGCGCTGTATCGACGCCTCAGCAAGTATGAAATTTAAACCGACAATGGAATTTGCACAGAAGCTTTGTATCTTACCCTTCGGATTTTTACTAACCGGTAAATGAAAACATTGAATCTGGAATTTCTTCGAAACCTCTGGGAACAGGTCATCGAGCGTATCCAAACCTCGCGCTCCGGTTACTTCGTAGCCATTTTGTTGCGCACGGGCGTGCTCTTACTGTTATTATTAGTTGCTGCTTACTTTGTAATGAAAAATGAATGGTTTTGGGTTTTTATTATATTATTAATCGGTATTTCACAGGTTTCTGCATTTACGCGTTTTGTCACATACGCCGTGCGGGAAGTTGGAGAATTTGCGCTCTCGGCGCGCTACCGCGATTTTTCCAGAAATTATTCCGAACGAGGTATTCCGTTGCAAGCCAAGCAGTTACATCGGCATTTTAATGAAATAAACGGAATTTTCCGGCAGATCAGCCGCGAGCGGGAAGCCCAGTACCAGTATTTACAAAAACTGCTTGAACTGGTGGATACCGGCATCATTTCTTACGATGAAGAAGGAAACGTCGTATGGATGAACGAATCCCTGAAAAAGATGATCGGGATTGTTTATTTGAAAAATTTGTCTTCTTTGGAAAAACGCGATGCCCTGTTGTACGAAGAAATCAAGCGTATCCATCCGGGCGATAGCAAAATTATCCGCATTAATACAGATCGAATTCCGACCAAGGTTCTGGTATCGGCCACTGCATTTCAAACTGATAATCAGCGCTTTACTCTGGTTGCTTTTCAAAATATCAACGAAGCGCTCGACGAAACCGAAGCCCAGGCCTGGCAGAAAATTCTGCGGGTAATGACCCACGAAATCATGAATTCTGTGGGTCCGATTGCATCGCTGGCCGATACTATCAAAAGCCGATTGCCACAATCCAATGGCTTACCCCCGGCGATTGCCGATCAGCTCGCTGATGTGGAACTGGGTTTGGACACCATTCGCAAACGCAGTCTTGGCTTACTCCGCTTCGCCGAAATTTACCGCAATTTCAATAAAATCAGTCAGCCGCAGCTTGCTACCTTTCCGGTGCTGGAACTGATGGAAAGTATCTACCAACTCATGGAGCCCAGCCTTGAACGCAAAAAGGTAGAAATGGATGTGATTTTAAAAGACACCAAGCTGATGCTGGAAGCCGACAAAAATCTGATCGAACAGGTACTCATTAATCTGATCATCAACGCTATTGACGCAGTAAAAGATCTTCCCGCCCCCTTGGTTATGCTCTCCGGTTATCGCTCCGACGGCCGCATCGTGCTGGAGGTTGCCGATAATGGCGCTGGTATTCCCGAAGATTTACTGGAGCGGATTTTCATTCCTTTTTTCAGTACCAAGGAAAAAGGCAGCGGTATTGGCTTGAGCCTTTCGCGACAAATTATGCTCCTGCATAAAGGCAATATCCAGGTGCGCTCTACTGAGGGCAAAGGCAGTACCTTCATGTTGACATTTCCTGTTTCGTAGGATTGATGATGCTTCTGTTTCTCAGAATTACAAACTCTGCAAATAACAGATTCGGTACCCAACAGAACCAACTGATAAAGCGGTAGGAGGGTACAAATTCCCAACCAAATCCGGATGTAAACATTGGCAGCCAAATGCGCAGCGTCACCGCCGCAAAGGTCAGTGCAAAACTCCGCACCATCCAGCGATAATGCTCGTCGATATTTTTTTGGCGAATCCGCACATAAGCCATACTGGTTGTAATCAGCCAGCCAAGTGCCAGCCCCGAAAATCCCAGCGTAGAAATAATACCCCCCGTAGCAAATAGCGCAATAATCAAACCCGCCAAACCACCCGTCAAACAAGCAACAATGTACACTTTACCCAAATTTCGATGGAAAGATAAATGGCGATTTCGCAATTTCGGAAAAAACTGCCAGGGACCCGCCAGTAGCGCAATCACGCCAAACACCACATGGAAATAAAAAACGCTGCGATAGGCATTATTTTCTAACAAGGTTTTTGCCTTACTAAACAGCACGCCCTGTACTTCAAAATTCAGATAGCGCAAGGACACGAGCCCCACGCCCAGCGCCAGGAACGCAATCAGAATACGGGAAGCGATTTTCATCTGTTTATAGTTTCTATTAATGATGCAATTTACCGCTTTTGCCCCTCATCTTAAAGAACGATGTCATCACTTTAAGAAATGATGACACCACTGTTGTCTTTAAAATCCGAATCCAAGACCCACCTCAAAATTACGGCCCGGCATCGGGTAATACTGCACCATTTGATAATCCGTATCCCAGAGATTATGCACTTTTGTGAACGCAGAAAAATGCCACTGATCAAATTTAAAAGTCCTGGAAACACTCAGATCGCCCAGCGAGAAAGCAGGCAAAGATTGAATATTGCTCGGACTGGTGAAAACCTTGCCCACAAAATTATGCCGGTATGCGACCGACCAGCCCGCGTTGCGCCAGGTCAGTTGCGCAAGCCCCTTGTGCTGCGGAATGTAGAGCAGTTGTTTGCCCAGCGCGGCTTTGTTTTCTTCGGCAACTTCCTCGTTGGTGGATTTGACAAAATCGTATTTCCCGATGAGATTGAAATAAGAATCTCCGACTTGCCAGCCAATTTCCAGCACATTTTCAATGCCCCGGCTATGCACCGCCAGTACATTGCGTGGAGAATAATTAAAGCCTGTAGAATCTGTGGGCAACCACACAATCCAGTTGTCAATATTGCGATTAAATCCGGTAAAGGTGTAGCGTAAGTTCACCGTACCAAAATTTTGGTCGTAAACGATACCCAATTCCTGGCTCCAGCCGCGCTCCGGTTTTAGATTAGAATTGCCACCAAAAGAGGAATACAAATCGCTGAACGAAGGCAGGCGGTAATTGCGCGAAGCAGCACCTTTGATGGTCAGATTTTCAACGAGGTCAAATTCGATGCCCAACGAAGGCACGAAAGGAATAAAATCGCCCTCCACCACTTCCTGGCGCGCGCTCAGCACGGTACGCAGGGTGTTTGAGTTATTATTAAAACGGTAAGCGGCAAACAGCGCGGTGCGATTCTGCTGCTGCAAACCGGGCAACGACGGCGAATTCACCTCCGTCCAGGTGTTATTAATACCAATGTTCAGCTCCTGATGCTTGGCAAAGCGAAGCTTCCCTTCCACCTCGCCAATCGCAGTCCAGAAAACATCCTCCGAGCTAAAAGGGAAGGCGGGATTGGCATCGTCATAATTCAATTGTTCGCGGAAAGCACCGGCACGGGCATATAGACTTAGCTTGTCGCCAATGTGCTTCCAGTCGGCGGTGAGGCGCAGGATTCGGTCTTCCTGTTTGGCGAAACTTTCATCCGCCAGCGTAGTGGGCGGCAGTTCCCGCTCTGCTTGTTGCCACCAAACGTGGAGGCCCAACTGCTGATTCTCGGCGATGCGCAGATAATCCTCGTGCAAAATGCCGAATTGCTGTACTGCTGCGTTGGGCAATTCGCGCTCCTCGCCGGCAGCAGTGGTGTAAGGAAAATCATTCTTTACATTTTGCTGAAAAATGTGGGTCTTGGTGGCAAATTGATGGTTACTGTAAGCCAGGTTACCGCTGTTGGTAAAATTACCAAAACTGCCCACACTGCTCCGTACCTGCGCACCCCAGCCCTGCCCAAACTTTGGGTCGCTGTTTAGATGAATCACACCACCCAGCGCACCGCTGCCCCAAAGGGCGGTACCGCCACCGTATTCCAGCCGTGCGTTGTCAATAAAATTTACAGGAAAGAGCGCCAGATCGGTCAAGCCCAGGATCGGATTTTGCAGATTGAAACCATTCCAGACTACCGCCGTGTGAACCCCAGCGCCACCACGTATCGCCGCCGTAGCCAACCTGCCGGGACCATAGCTTCGCACGTACGCCTGATTATTGAGCATTAGTACTTCCGCGAGATTATTGTTTTGAAAATCCTGCAACCTCATGGAATCCAGGCGCTCCTGTTTGGAGCCAATACCCGACAAAGGCAGGCGACTGTCGGTGACCAAAATCTCGGTAATTTGTAAAGTCGTATCGGCGCTTTGCGCCAGCAAAAATTGCCCACTCACCAGCAGACAGATTGAAAGGAAAAAGGGTTTGAAAAAAGCCATAGCAAAATGGATTTTGCCAGGCGAAAAACGAGCATTCAGGCGGTGAAACGGTATAACGGTTTACGGTATAACGGTCAACAAGAATTTTAAGCTCTTACCGATAAACCGAATTGCCGATACCTCGATCAACCGATTTGAACCCATCCCGTCTTTAGCCCGAAGACGTTAAGAAAATAAGATGACACATCGGCTCTGGCAGGTCTTCTGGCTCGCTTCACCTTCCGCCGGTCTTCCCGCCCACCTGTAGCGGCGATCTTCAGTCGCCGAAACTATAAGTTGACAGTGACGCACAAGGGCAGAAGGCTTTGGTGAAACAAACAAAATGCAAATGTTAGTTTTTGTGGTTTTGACTTTTATATTTTACATTTTGCGGTTTCCAGAGAAGCTTACAGCTGCGGGTACAGCCCCCGGTTTGCACGGGGTTCCCTATTAAGCTCTAAATACGCCGCATCTCTAAGATGTGGCACATTTAACAGCACCAAAACCGCCCTAAAGGTAGGGACATAAAACGGAAGGACGAATTTTGCAGTGAGAATTTTATTATTATTGGGAATGCCCAACCAACAATTGCCGAGGGAATTGCATCTGGCATTTATTTACTCCCAACTAAATACCATTGATAAGACCACTTTTAAATCACACCATTCATTACATGCACATAAAAGAGGGTGAGAGTTTTATTATATTCCTTTTTTATTGCAATGCTACTCCATCGGGAACTTTTTCTTTTCGACAATAGTTTTCTTTTTTATCAATCAAAAAAATCCTACAGACATGAAGTAGTTACCTCGCAGGCAAATTTTGCTTGTACCTTCTTCCTCCAAGGTTTAATCATTACATTCATTCACCCAATTATTCATTTTTTATGCCAACAGGACCTAATCCTCAGACAGCCTTCCCCTTGGCGGGCTACGACCGGCTTTGTTTTTTGAAAAACATTGTCACTAATCCTAATATTATTGTAGGCGATTACACTTATTATGATGATTTTGAAAATGTGCAGAATTTTGAAAAAAATGTAAAATACCTCTTTGATTTCAGTGGCGACAAGCTGCGCATCGGCAAGTTTTGTATGATCGCTTCCGATGTCACTTTTATCATGAATGGTGCGAATCATTTGACCGAAGCGGTGTCCACTTATCCCTTCGCTATCTTCGGAAATGGCTGGGAGCAGGCGATGGACGGAAAAACTTATCCGCACAAAGGCGATACGGTGATCGGCAATGATGTGTGGCTGGGGCACAAGGCAGTGATCATGCCCGGAGTGACCATTGGCGACGGTGCGATCATTGGCTCTTTTTCCGTTGTTACCAAAGACGTGGAGCCCTACACCATTGTGGGCGGCAACCCGGCAAAACCAATCCGCAGACGTTTTTCGGAAGAACAAATTGAAAAATTATTAAAAATCCGCTGGTGGGACTGGGAGATAGATAAAATCACCCGACATGTGCAATGGCTCACCGCCAATGATGTGGAAGCCTTGTATCAATTGACTTGATAAAAGCTTTTTTTGACAGGATAAGCGGAAAGATCAGAAGTATTTTTCCCGCTTGTCCTGTTTTACTTCAATTTAAAGAAAAATTGGGTGCTGTCACGCTAAGCGTTGAGTAGCTGGTAAGCAGACTCACTTCCACTTTCATAAAACGGAAGAGCGGAAATTCCGAGAGCATCTCCAACACTTCCAGCTCCGAATTGGCGCTAAACACCGCCCAAAGCTTGGCGTTATCCAGCGAAAGCGCATAATTGATGAGTTTGCCCTGGGCGAGGTATTTGTTTACCACGGTTTCCTGATAGGGCAAGAGTTCAAAAAACTCGTCTGTCGGTTCTTCAGGCAGTGTAAAATCTGCCATGAATTGATATTCCTGGTGCATCAAGGCCGATGAATCTTTTCAGGTTTAAACAATTTTCCAAAAATAAAAGGAAAATGTATTCCAGGCTAATCGAAATGGGCATTTGTCAGGAAATAGCGGTTATCACTAAGGGTGTAAGGGTGTAAGGGTGTAACGGTGTATAGGTGTATAGGTGTAACGGTGAACGGTGGATGGGGGAAATGGGTATAACGGGATCATTTGAAGCCCAAATAACCGATAACAAATAACAAATTTCCCAAAATCCTCTGGTCTCAAAGCCACCCAGTCACCCCGTCACCCCGTCTCCACAACCTCCTTCGGGTAGCAGAGATAAAATTTGGTCACGATCTTCGACTGAATGCCATAATCCGCGCTCACCGACATGGGCAACACGCGTCCGTCCTTGTGCAAAATCTTGATTTCATCCTTGGAAGTGCTGTAGGCACTGTTGGTTTCCTGACCACCAAAGACCAGATAATCCGTGAGTTCTGCGGGAAAATGGTTCCATTTTTCGACTTTACAACGGATATTTTGCACATAATCGGCTTCGAAGGGTTCGTTGCGCAACTCCAGCTTGAATAATCTTCTGTTTATCAAGCTTTTTGAAAAATACGCCAGGAGCTTATCCTCGGCGTGCATCCAGCTTTTTAGCGCCGCCATGATGTCGTAATCATCCAGCACGGCAAATCTTTCCAGTAGTACGTCATGTCGAGCTTCAAAATCGGCTTCCGTCAGATGTTGATGCAGGAAAAACTCCAGGTTTTGGGTAGCTCGAAGATTATAGCCTTCCCGCACCAGATCGCGTGCACGGCGGAAGGTTTGCACCAGCATTTGCTCGGCGGAGAGCACGGCTTTGTGCAAATATACCTGCCAGTACATCAGGCGGCGGGCGATGAGAAATTTTTCGATGGAATAAATGCCTTTTTCTTCTACGACCAGTTCGTCATTTTTCACTGCCAGCATTTTGATAATGCGATCATAACCGATTACGCCTTCGTGCACGCCAGTGAAAAAACTATCGCGGTTGAGATAATCCATGCGATCCATATCGAGTTGCCCGGAAACCAGTTGGTGCAAGAATTTCTTGGGGTGCTCGTCGCGAAAAATCTGAATAGCGAGACTAAGACGTCCGCCAAATTCTTCATTGAGTTTTTGCATAAATAACAAGGAGAGCATCTCGTGATGCACCCGAATGAGCGTATGTTCCAGCGTATGCGAGAAAGGCCCGTGCCCGATGTCGTGCAGTAAAATTGCGATACGCAGGGCTTCGGCTTCGTCATCGGTGATGTCCACATCTTTGCTGCGGAGCACATCAATAGCCTGATTGGTGAGATGAAATGCACCCAGGGCGTGATGAAAACGCGTATGCAATGCACCCGGATACACATAATGCGTGAGGCTGGTCTGCTTGATGCGGCGAAGACGTTGAAAATAAGGGTGTTCTATAATATCAAAAATGATCCCGTCGGGAATTCCAACAAAGCCATAAACAGGGTCATTCAATATTTTTTTGCTGCGATGCATGAAATTTCTGATTGAAAACTGTTTTAAAAACAGACGACTACCGGCTGTTGACTATCTGACTATCGACTTTAAAAACAAGAAAGCAGGCAAAAAGGTGTTAACAATGGTGCTAAATTTCTATCTTCCGCAAAGGTTAAAAACCGCGCCGGATTGGGCAATAATTTTGAACGAAAAACTATTGGTTAATTGTTATTGGTTAATCAGGCACTCAAAAACCAGATATCCAATAATAAATAACAAAATCACCGATAACAAATAACAAAAATTCAATGGACAAAATAAAGATACTCTGGGCAGATGATGAAATCGATTTACTCAAGCCACAATTAAAATTCCTGGAAAATAAAGGCTACGACGTCATTACAGTAAGCAACGGTTACGATGCGCTGGAAGAGTGCGAGGAAAACAATGATATCGATGTGGTTTTCCTGGATGAAAGCATGCCGGGCTTGACCGGGCTGGAAACGTTAGCCAAAATAAAAGCCGACAATCCGCTGCTGCCGGTGGTCATGATCACCAAAAACGAAGCCGAACATATCATGGAAGAGGCCCTGGGCTCACAGATTTCGGATTATCTCATCAAACCGGTAAATCCAAATCAGATTTTGCTGACGCTTAAAAAAATTATCGACAATAAGCGCCTGGTGCGGGAGAAGACCTCGAGCGATTACCAGCAGGAGTTTCGGCAGTTATTTATGCGCATTCAGAGTGGTTTGAATTTTGAAGAATGGGTGGACGTGTATCGCCGCATTATCGGCTGGGAAATCAAGATTGATGAATCGAATTCTACCCAGATGTGGGACATCCTGTCGATGCAAAAAAGCGAGGCGAATATTGAGTTTTCAAAATACGCCATCAAAAACTACATGCGTTGGATCAAAGATGACGAGGATGCACCCGTGATGTCGAATAACCTGATGCGAAGCAAGATTTTCCCACATTTGAAGGACGATGTGCCGACCCTGATGATCTTGCTTGATAATCTGCGCTACGATCAATGGAGAGTGATTGAGCCCATTATTTCTGAGCTGTTCCGGGTAGAGGAGGAAGACTATTTTATGAGCATTCTGCCCACTTCCACGCAGTATAGCCGCAATGCGATCTTTGCAGGGATGATGCCCTTGGAAATTGAGAAGTACCATTCCGATTGGTGGAAAAATGACATGGACGAAGGCGGTAAAAACCTGCATGAAGCGGACTTGCTGGATGAATTAGTGCGCCGCACCTTTCGCAAACCTATCAAACATGAGTATTTAAAAATTACTAACGTCAACTATGCCAAGCAGTTACAGGATAATATTTATAATTATCTGAATAACGATTTCACGGTAATCGTCTATAATTTCATCGATATGCTCTCGCATGCGCGCACAGAAATGGAGGTGCTGAAGGAACTGGCCGGTGATGAAAAGGCTTATCGATCGCTGACGCGTTCCTGGTTTGTCAATTCGCCCTTATGGGCTGCTTTGCAAAAAGCCGCCGAACGCGATGTGCAACTCATCATCACGACCGATCACGGTACGATTCGGGTGAATACGCCTTCCAAAGTGGTTGGCGACCGCGAAACCACCACGAATCTGCGTTATAAAGTGGGCCGTAATTTGCAATACGACCGCAAAGACGTGCTCGAAGTGCGCGACCCGGAGAAAGCCATGCTCCCACGCCCGAATGTAAGCTCTACCTTTATTTTCGCGAAGGAAGACAAGTTTTTCCTCTATCCGAACAATTACAATTATTACAATAATTATTACAAAAATACTTTCCAGCATGGCGGCATTTCGCTGGAGGAGATGATCTGCCCGGTGGTAAGGCTGCGGACGAGGTAAAATTGGTTGTTGGTTTTTTGTTACTGGATTGTTGGTAACAAAATTCGTGTAATGCTTGTAAATTTCGTTTTAGGGTTCAAAACCAATGCGCGTTTGATCAACACCTACAACGCATCCAACTGCTGTAGCAGCCAGTCGCGCTCGGCGACGCGGTCGGCGGTAGCAATTTCCTGGCGGAGCTTGTTTTTCTGATCTTCGTTGTAAGGGTTGATTCTCAATAATTTAGCCGAATAGCGAATGAAATTCTGAAAGTTGATCCGACCGTAACCCATGATTTTCTTGCGTTGCAGATAGGCGCGCATACTTTCCAGCAGCGATTCCATTGCGTCGATTTCGTCCAGTTCGTAGTACATTTTTAACAACATGACCTTGGCACTCAGCTGGATCAGGATGTCGTCGAAGTCGGTTTGCGCCAGCAGCCGCATGGCTGAGTCATAGTCTCTTTGCTCGAAGCGCAGGCGTGCGAGGTTGAACAGAAAAGAGTTTTCGCGGTGCTGCTCCTCCAGGTAATCCTTATAATTATGGATAAAATGATCCAGCCATTCAAATTCGCGGAGTTTGATACCACTGGAAATTACGTTTCGGAAGGTATAGGGGTCGATGATATCGTTTTCGATCAGAACGGAGTTTTCGATGCCTTGCCGGTATAATTCAAACACTTTCCGGAAATATTCCTGCTGCCCGGAGTTGATGCGGCCGATACAATAATTGATCGCGTGTACGTAAATGCCCTGCATTTCACCCTTGGGAAACAAGTGGCTATAGCTCTTGATTTGCTTGGTCAGCGCCTCAAAGTGCGCAGGGTTGCTTTTTTCAGCGATCATTTTATATACATAATAATAAATAGTGATGCCGGGAATGGACGTCAATTTCTTTTTTTCAATATACTGTACTGCTTCGTCGAGTAAGCCCATGTCGTAATCAGCTTTGTAAACCGCCTGGTGTGCCAGCATCAAACAGGTTTGGCGCAGTTTTTCCACCATATAAGTTGAATCCAGTGCGTCGGAGACCTCCTGGAGGTTCATTTTGGTTGTGCGTTCCTTGTTTTCGTAGTAGAGGTAGCGTTCCTGTTGCAGGAGGTACTCGTTGCGCAGATACTGTTCGTTGCGGTAAGAATGGTTATCCTGCAAATCCTGCACATTGCGGATGGCTTTGCGGAAAGCCTTATCCAGTTTTCGTTTGCGGTACATACGGGCGAGCGCGATCCGGGTTTGCACGGTATCTTCCTGTAATTCCTGCCAGATGAAGTATTCTTCTATCGCTTTGAGCAAAAAGTGCATGGTTTGTCGTAGCCTTGCATCATCATAAGGCTCTTTTGGGAAGATTTTACAGAAAACTTTCTCTTTTTTAAGGTATTTTTCGTTTTCCAGATGGGAGCCGTCGGTGAGGTACTCAAAAAGTAGGACCACATCTTCCCGCTGATTGTGCGCAGGCGAATCCAGCCATTTTTTTAGCTCACGAAGGTCTTTTTTTGAAAAAGTCTTCAAAATGACGATTAATTGGCTATTCTGCATGGATAATTTTTTTATTTCTTTTCAACAAATACTGAACTAGATAAATTTTCATAAATAATTGATAATGAGTTTTTTAAATAAAATTGAACATGAATCTGATTACCAAAAATACACACTTTTTCGTCAACAAATGCGATTTTTTGTCTTTGTTTTTAAATGAAGGAAGTAACATTTTTGTAGTGTCAAAAGGAAATAACAAACAACGACCTAAAAAAACACCAATGGTAACCACAAGCATAAATCAACCAGTGTTTTCGAGAGTCGCGGCTCTCTTCCTGGTGTTAATTGCTACGATGGTTTTTTCAAAGGTGGAAGGTCAAGGTTGGGAAGTTACTTTTGGCGGAGCGAAAGAGGACATAGCGGAAGCGCTTATCCAGACCAGAGACGGAGGGTTTTTGATTGCGGGTTACAGCGAATCGTTCGGTACAGATACCGACATGGATGTTTACCTGATCCGCACCGATGTTGATGGCAATATTCTTTGGTCGCAAATTTATGACGAGGGTTATATCGAACGTGCTTATGATGTAATTGAGACGGAAGAAGGAGATTTTCTGATCGTAGGCAGTATTAGTCAATTGGGAACTCAACAAAATGTGTATGTTCTCAAGATTAATGCTACTGGAAAGCAGATGTGGAGTAAAACCTACGGACATCCCGATACCGCTTCGCAAGCCAATGAGATTGTAAGAGCTTCTAGCGGCTACACATTAGTAGGTTACACGCAAAACACAATCAACAGAAAGAAGGATATCCTTCTGATGAAAATTGACGATAACGGCGAATTGCTCTGGGAGAAGAAATATGGAGGTTTGAAGGATGATGAAGGCCGAGCAATAACCAATTATAAAAATGGATTTGTTTTTGTCGGATTTTCTGACAATGAAGCACCGAATAGTTTTGACAAAGACATCGTTGTTTACCGGGTAGATTCAAACGGAGATTCGATCTGGTATTACCGCGACGGAACAACGCAAAGAGAAGAAGCAAACGATGTAATCATCACGCAGGATGGAAACATAGTGGTGGCAGGTACGGTTAACGACAGCAGCGAGCCCTATATTTTCAAGCTCGATGGTGAAACCAAAGAAGCAAAATGGAAAAGCATCGTACCGGTAGGTCCCAGAGGGGATGAAGCCGTAGCCATTGTAGAACTGCCCGATGGGAGTCTGGTATTCACGGGAATTACCGAAACCAGCGACCAAAACCTGGACGCACTCATTGGCAAACTTGACAGCAAGGGGAATAAGATATGGATTAATAACCTAGGCGAAAATAAACGCACAGATTTTGGGCAGGATATCGTCACTACGTACGATGGAGGCTTTGCAATAGCGGGTTACACCGCGGTTGGTTCACTGGCTTTTATCAATGACATTCTGCTTATCAAAACGGATGCTGAAGGCAATACAATAACTAATTTCGTTTCGGGTAAGGTCTATTACGACAAAGATGGCGCATGTGACCTTGATCCGGAAGACGAGCCGCTAAAAGAGTGGCTTGTAAAAGTGACAGGGGAAAACAAAACCTATTTTGGAACAACCAATGAAAATGGGGAGTACAGAATACTGATAGACACTGGAAGATACAATGTACAATTGCTTCCGACCACTGACTACTGGGAAAGCTGTATCTCCGGAGGGTACAATATCAACCTGACCAACTTCTATGACACAACCAGCCTGAATTTTCCGGTTTTCGTAGCTCAGGCTTGCCCATACTTAGAGGTTGATATTTCTACTCCGTTCCTGGCTGTTTGTTCTGATATCGAATACACGGTTACTTATTGTAACTTGGGTACTTCGAAAGCATCAGACGCTTATGTGGAGGTGACGCTGGATAAGAATCTGACTTACAATTCATCCAGTATCCCCTTCACCAGCCGGAATGACAAAATGTTCACTTTTGACCTGGGGGATCTTGAAATTTCCGAATGCGGAAGTTTCACCATTCAAACTCAAATGGCATGCGAAGGCATCGCCATGGGACAGGCGACTCTGGTAAAGGCACATATCTATCCGGATACAGTTTGCCTGGAGCCAGGACCCAACTGGGATGGTTCAAGCATCATTGTCAGCGGTCAGTGCGAGCAGGATTCAGTTCAGTTCTCTCTGCGCAACATCGGACGCAACGACATGGCTCGCCCTTCCAGATATTTTGTCATCCAGGATGATATTATCCTGAGAGAAAGCGAGATTCAGTTAACTGCGGGAGAAACAAGATCTCTCGCATATAGAGCCAACGGCGCTACTTACCGGATCATCGCGGAGCAAACAGAAGATCATCCGGGCAGAAGCTACCCAACTGTCGCCATCGAAGGATGCACAGAGGATGGACAAGCAACAACAGGATTTGTAACACAGTTTCCTGAAGACGATCAGGACAACTTCATTGACATAGACGCACAAGAGGTAATCGGTTTCATTGAAAACGTTGAACTGAGAGGCTATCCCAAAGGTTATCAGGATTCGCTGATAGCTGCCAATACCGAGATCACATACAAAATTTTCTTTAAAAATACCGGAACCGATACCGTAACAAGAGTGGTCATTCGGGACACCTTGCCACAAACACTAGATATCGCAACACTGATACCAGGTGCAAGTAGTCATCCCTACCGCACAGAAATTTATGGCGGCGGTGTTCTGAAAATCACTCTTGAAAATCTTGAATTATTACCGGATGGCGGGGCAAACGGAACTTCAAATTGGGGATTTATCAACTTCCGAATTGCCCAAAAACCGAACAACCCTGTAGGGACTTTAATAACCAACAGCGCTGCCATCTATTTTGACTTGAATGCACCGGTAATGACGAATCAGACCCGTCATGTGGTAGGAAAATTCCCGGATTTCCTGGTAACTGCCATCAAAGGTCCGACTTTCATACCCGGTGTTGAAATAAATGTTCGTCCGAATCCGTTCATGGAGTCAACGACTTTTGAAATCAAAGGACGCAACTTTAATCGAGTAACACTCAGCCTCTTCGATGGAATGGGGCGCAGAATTGAAACAAAAGAATTTGTCGGTAATCAATTTACCTATTATCGGAACCAAAAATTAACCTCCGGGATGTATTTCTACAGACTGGAATCTGAAGGACAGCTGATTAACAGCGGAAAATTAATGGTACGATAATCATAATCCCACAAACCGGCAGTTCCCCGCCGAAAAAGCGGGGAACCCTTTTAAAAATTGACAGTAATTTATACTAAAGAATATAAAGATTCGTTTTTAAGAATTAGGTCGTCTTATTATTTTCATGAGATTATGATTTGTTATTAGCGAGAGGCCGCATCCAACAAGATGCGGCTTTTTTTTTGCTTTAAATCAAAGAAAATCAGGTAAGTGCAGTTTAAAGTCTCCAAATCAATCTTCCCCAAAGGAATACTTTTGCTCAAACAAAAAAGACAGACGGAATAACTCCAATCTGTCTTTTTGATATTTTCAATCTATTTATTTGCTTGTGTTTAAAACTCCGCACTACCCGGCGTGCGCGGAAACGGAATCACATCCCGGATGTTGCCCATACCGGTGATGAACTGCACCATGCGCTCAAAACCGAGACCAAAGCCTGCGTGCGGACAACCGCCGAATTTTCTCAACTCCAGGTACCACCACAGCTCTTCCGCTTCAACGCCCATTTCTTGCATGCGCTGCACCAGCACATCATGTCGCTCCTCGCGCTGCGAACCGCCGATCACCTCACCAATGCCCGGGAATAGTACGTCCATCGCGGCTACGGTTTTGCCATCTTCGTTCACTCGCATGTAAAAGGCCTTGATGTCTTTCGGGTAATTGCGTACAATAACCGGCTTCTGGAAATGTTTTTCCACCAGCCAGCGCTCATGCTCTGCCTGAAGATCTTTGCCCCATTCGGGTTCGTATTCGAATTGCTTCTTTTTGAACGGCTTGGAATTGCGCAATAAGTCAACGGCTTCGGTGTAAGTGATGCGTTCAAACGCGTTATCAACCACAAAACGCAGGGTATCGGTGAGGCTGCGCTCTTCGTAACGGCGCTCCTCTTTTTTCATGTTCTTTTCCAGGTCTTTGATACGCTGATCCAGGAAAGCCACATCATCGGGATAATGCTCCAGCACGTAATTGATGAGGTATTTTACAAAATCCTCCGCCAGATCCATGTTATCCTCGATATCATAAAATGCAACCTCCGGCTCAATCATCCAAAATTCCGCCAGATGTCGGGAAGTATTAGAGTTTTCCGCCCGGAAAGTAGGACCGAACGTATAAACCTTACCCAGTGCCAATGCGCCGATCTCTGCCTGCAACTGCCCGGAAACCGTGAGATTGGTGGCTTTTTCAAAAAAATCCTGCCCGAAATCTACTTTACCGTCTTCGGTTTTGGGAAGATTATCCAGGTTCAGCGTCGTTACCCGAAACATTTCACCGGCGCCTTCAGCATCACTGCCTGTAATAATCGGTGAATGCATGTAATAAAAACCGCGATCATTATAATATTTGTGAATAGCATAGGCAATACCGTGGCGAATGCGGAAAACCGCGCTAAATGTATTGGTACGCATGCGAAAATGCGCTTTCTCGCGGAGGAACTCCATCGTCTGAGTTTTGGGCTGCATTGGGTACACCTCAGAATTGCTTTCACCCAGAATTTCGATGTTTTCCGCCAGCACTTCCACCTGTTGCCCCGCACCTTGCGACTCGACCAGCTTACCCGTCACCGCGATGCAGGCGTGGAAACTGATCTTTTTCAATAATGCTTCATCAAATTTTTCAAAATCGACTACAATCTGCAAGGTTTTGGCAGAAGAGCCGTCGAACAAAGCAATAAAACGGTTGGAGCGAAATGCCCGCACCCAGCCGGTGACTGTTACCTCGGCGTTCAGTGGCGGTGTTTTCAGTATTTTAGCGATTTCGGTTCTTTTCTTCATAACCCTTTAACATTCAAAAGTTTAAAGTTTGAGGTTCAACGTCTCAAATTAAGCTGCGAAAATACTCACTTTCATAGGAAAGTTCAAATAAAACCGCAAAACCGAATAGATTTAAATGACAAACCGCAAAAGTGATTATAAAATTCACTCCTGCGGTCCTTTTCTCTTGAGGTCTCAACATCACCCCATCTTCCAATCTACTTTCCTTCTACCAATTCCTCCCACACGGCACTCAAACTGCGCTCCACACCTTGCCCGCGCCATTCGGGAGCGCCGGGAATAAATTCCAACTTGGCAGCAGTAAACTCCTCTTTGGTTTTGCCCGCTTTGATCTCTTTTTTGGCGTATTTCAGCAAACTGCCCAGGTAATTTTCCATCTCTTTCAAATCTGCCATAGTACCCGTCACCGGATGGTTTTCGCCGGCGTGCCCAAATACAAAGATCGTATCCTTATCGAAAGCCTTGCGCGCCTTTTTCAGCGCGGTGATCCAGTTCTTGATATTCGCACCAGAGGATTTGTCGATATACGGAAAGCGCCGGTTGAACAGCAAATCGCCGCAGTGCACCACATTCGCATTTTCAAAATGAATGAAGGAATCACCGTCGGTATGCCCAGGACCAAAGTAACGCAAGGTAATAGTTTCATTGCCAACCTTTTGCGACCAAGTTGTTTCGTAGGTGGTGTCGGGATAAAGCTGGGTATCTTCGCGGTTGGCGGCTTTGGCTACACGCTCCTGATTCGCTTTGGAATTCTGATGCGCTACCACTTTATTCACCATACCTTTGAACGCAATATTCCCGCCGGAATGGTCGCCGTGATGGTGCGTATTGATGAGCAGATCAATCGTGCGATCACTTTGTTTGCGAATTTCTTCGATCAAGTGCCCTGCCTGCTCCGGGAATTGCGTGTCCACCACCACAATACCCTGATTGTCAATCAGCCAGGCGATGGTGCCGCCGCGTTCGGTGAAAATACCCACATTGTTGCGCAGGAGCTTCATCTCGCCCGCGGGTGCAAATAAAGTTTTGAGTAAATGCTGTGTCGGTAGAAGCGTTGCCCCCAGCGCGAAGCCGGAAGTTTGCAGGAATTGTCTTCGGTTGAATTGCATAATGATCTGAGTTTTAAGTGAGAGAATCAGGAATGAAAATACAATTTTGGGTAGAAGTGTTCACGGGAGAGGGGAAATATGTTTTGCCGGCGGCTGTTGTGCAAGGTTAACTTTCACCTTTTTACTCAGTCCTCGATTGCCTCGATACCAAGTTGCTTAAGTCGCTCAAGGTGTTCCTTCATGGCTTGGAGCGTCTCGGGGGAGTGCCCCTGCCAATCCGTGACTTCACCCGTGACTCGAAGCGGACTCGGGGAACGGTATGACTTAGTTGGATTACCAGGGTATTTTTTGTCCGTCAAATTGGGGTCGTCTTCAATGGCACCAGTCGGCTGTACTATATAAATTCTGCCGGAGCCTTCGCCCAAGGCAAGTTCGGCTCCCCAAACAGCGGCATCCAGGGTGGCGGTCAGGTAAACATAAGAGGCCTTTTTCCGTTTACCGTAGTTTGAATTGAAGCCGGGTTCGATCAGGTCTCCTGTCTTCAGATCGGCCTTAGTGCCATGATAGTACGTCTGTGCATCTAAGTTATGGGTATGCTCCATCTCCTTGTCCTTACTGCTGTTTGTTTTCATGGTCGTTCAATTGTTGGTGCATGTCTTTGCAGGTCTATGGTGTTGGTTATAATGACGGATAACATTTGTGTATACGCCATATGGCGTATATATCCATTTTACAAACGCTTTTTTGTTCCACGTTTCGCGCTTCTAAATTACAATATTCCTTTTGCTTTTGTTCCTCTTACTTCTGGAAAGTAGGGTTAGGCATTTGTCTTTCACGGATTAGCTTTGAGCTAAAGTCAATGAGCTTTTTGCTCCTTAATAGAAATAGATAATCGAAGCTTGGGGTTGTAAGTTTTTTTCAGATTTCTTAACCAAAGCTTATGCATCCCGATTCAGAGATAGGTACCTTTGCAGGATCAATTATCATTCGCAGGAAAATCACAAAGTCTGTGTAATTCACTAAAACTCAACCAACAAAATGACCGAACTTAAAAAGATCGCCCGGGTAGCCGGGGTCGGCTATCTGATCATATTTTTATCGGGTATTTACGCTAACTTTTTTGTACTCGAAAGCCTGATTGCACCGGGCGATGCTATCACCACCGCAAATAATATCATGAGCAGCGAATCGCTGTTTCGCGCAGGTATCTTGAGCTTTATCATTATGGTTGTTTTCGATGTGGTGCTGGCCTGGGCGCTTTACGTTTTACTCAAGCCGGTACACCAGGAACTTGCCCTGCTATCGGGCTGGTTCAGGCTGGTAAATGCCACGATTTTCGGTATTGCTTTGTATCATTTGTTTAGTGTGTTGCAATTATTAAGCGGCGCTGCGTATCTGGGCATATTTGAAACCGAACAGCTACATGCTCAGGTGATGTTGTCGCTGAGTTCGTTTAATAACATTTGGCTGATCGGATTGGTGTTTTTCGGAATCCACTTGATTTTTCTGGGCTATTTGATTATCAAATCGGGCTATATCCCCAGATTATTGGGCTTCCTTTTGATCGTTGCCGCGGTCGGCTATCTGATCGATAGTTTTGCCAACTTCCTGATGCCCAATTATGCGGACTATAAGGATGTATTCGCGCTGGTGGTGGTCGTACCAGGCGTCATTGGAGAATTGGCATTTACCATATGGCTTTTATGGAAAGGCATTAGAAATAAGTAGTCGGATAGTTTAACAGTCGATAGTCAACGGTCGATAGTCAACGGTCGATAGTCGAGACTTAAAAAGTATT
>CAZGAU010000001.1:19252-30478 GCA_964523725.1 uncultured Saprospiraceae bacterium | reverse complement strand
GTCGATAGTCAACGGTCGATAGTCAACGGTCGATAGTCGAGACTTAAAAAGTATTTTATTTATCCTTAATACAGCGAATGCAAAAACCGTGAATGGCTTTGCCTACTGTCCCCGTAATGAAGCGCTGGTCGAGGTTGTCACCCTGCACATACCGGGCGTTGGCGTCATTGTCCTCCGTAGCGAGCCAGAGGAAAGCGGCTCTTCCGATGAGGTTGCTGTGAGAGGCATCGGGCGTATGCCAGTAACCACCCGGCAATAAACCGAAACCATAGGTGTCAAAACCGTTTAAATTCTCCGCCCAGCCGGTCTTTGAAGTTAAAAATACAGCGACATCGCTGGTCTTGTGTTCAATTTGCAGCCAGTTTTGAAGTTCCTGCCATTCCTCCGCCGTAGGGATGTGCCAGCCCGCAGGGCAAACATCGCGTACCTCGGCACGGATTTTCTTGCCGGCTAAAGCAGGATTCTTGATTGGATCGTACACATTATTAGCTGCGTACCAAGAATATAAAAGTCCGAATTTTTCTACATATAATAAGGAGTCTGTTGCATCGAGCAGTCCATCGCCATTGATATCTGTATCAAAATTGGGCACGTAGGTATGCCCCGAGCCGTACCAATAAGTGCGGTTGCTGCCGTTGTTAATATTGATTGGCGAGCCGTCGGCGTATTTGGTGGTACGCAGGTTTTCGCCTATCCAGCCCTGATTGCCTACTTGTACGCCTTTGTACATGCGGCCTTCCACGTCCTGTGCCTTGCCATTCCAGGTTTTGAGGTTTTTTTCTTCGGAATACACAAGGAAGCCTGCACCTCTTGCGAAAGCGCGCACGAAATAGGATTGATCCGGCTCGAATCCTTTGATAGTTGTATTTAGCTTGTTGGAAAAGGGTTTCCCCCAGACAAAAATCTCATCCTCAACGGTAGGGGTACCCGTTACATTCCAGCAAAAACCCACTTCATCGATATCGGATAATTCAGGAGAGTTAATGGTGACAAAGCCGTCAGCAGAAGAGAGCAACACATTGTTCAGGCTATCCAGGCTAATGCTGTGATCATTATTGCCTGACTCCCGGCAACTCCAGGTTCCGATACTCAAAAGGAGGCAAATTACTACCAACAGAAAGGCAGATGCTAACTTCATGTATGAATGATTGACTTTATTACGGAAATCCTGGTTTTGAAAAGTGATTCAAAAGTAAGCAAGAAACCATCACCTTGCAACGACCACCATGTTAAAGTATCTGGCACCTGGCATTCAATCTGTACATCTCCGAACACCAACTGTATCAAAACCGAACACTCCTTTCTAATCCTTGTATTTAATAAATTGGTTTATAGTGTTTTATGTTTTTGGCACACTCTTTTCAATAGCTTATACAGGACGAACATTGTAAAACAAAACGTACAGAAGTGGACAGAAAGATCGAAAAGAAATTTTGGACGACGAGACGCATTCTCACCATCGCGGGTATTATCGCGGTGATTGGTCTGGCTTATGCGGCTTACGTGACAACCAGCGGCAAGCCCCGCCTGAATGTGCAGGCTGAGCGCATTACCGTCAGTGATGTAAAACGAGGGGTTTTTAAAGAATTTATTCCGGTCAATGGTGTTGTACTGCCCATTACTACTATTTATCTGGATGCCTTGCAGGGCGGACGTGTAGAAGAAAAATACGTAGAAGATGGCGCCGTTTTGAGTCAAAATCAGCCGATTATCAAGTTATCGAACACCGACCTGGAACTGGATCTGGTCAACCGAGAAACAGCCGTATATGACCTGATCACCAATATGCAATTCACCCGAAATCAGGCCGAACAGCAAACCATTCGCCTCCAAAACCAACTGGCTGAAGTGGACAACGCGCTGGCAGAAGCCAAACGAGTGTACGAATTGAACAAAAAACTCTTCGCAGATAAAGTGATTTCCGAGCAGGATTACCGCCAGTCAAAGATCGCTTACGACTATCAGATACGCCGCAAGGAGCTTACCGAGCGACAAATGTTCCAGGATTCTGTAACCGTTGCCGCGCAAATCCGTCAAATGGAAGAATCGATCAAGCGGACGCAGGCTGCGCTGGAAATCATGCGCCGGAAAGAAGAAGACCTTACCGTGAAAGCGCCGGTAGCCGGGCAGTTGACTTCGCTGGATGCCGAATACGGTCAATCGATTACGCCGGGCACGCGTATCGGGCAGATCGACGTGCTGAGTGGTTTTAAAGTGCAGGCAGATATTGACGAGCATTATATTTCCAGGATTTTCACAGGCTTGCGCGGAGAGTTTACCTTCAGTGGTAAAACATACCAACTGGAAGTCAAGAAGATCTATTCGCAGGTGACCAATGGTCGTTTTCAGGTGGATATGGAGTTTGTGAGCGATGTCCCGGAAGGCATTCGCCGCGGTCAAACCCTTCAAATTCGACTGGCTTTGAGCGATGAAACAACTGCTTTGCTGTTGCCCCGGGGCGGATTTTATCAGCAAACCGGTGGTAACTGGGTGTTCAAAGTCGATAATTCCGGGAACGTGGCTTTCAGAACGGATATTCAACTGGGACGCCAGAACCCTGACTACTACGAGGTACTCGGCGGCTTGCAGGAAGGTGACAAAGTGGTGACCTCCAGCTACGAAAACTACGGTGATATGCAGGAACTCGTGATCCGGGGAGACCGGGAACCGTAACTATTTCAGGAAGCAACAGTATTGATAGGTGTGACTTTGATCGCACCTTCGTCGTACCATCCCACGAAAACACTTTTGCACACAAAGAGAAAGATTGTTGAATTGTTTTTTTCATAATTGAAGGACGGGATAGTGGTTTAAAAATCCACTATTCCCTTTTTTGGAAATCCGACTTATTAGGAAATTTAAATAACCAAATTACTATGTCAGCTTTGATTCAAATTAAAGACCTGGAAAAAACGTATCGCACCACGGAAGTCGAAACAATGGCTTTAAACAAAGTAGCAATAACCGTGAATCCGGGCGAGTTTGTTGCCATCATGGGACCTTCGGGCTGTGGCAAGTCCACCCTGCTCAATATTCTTGGCCTGATCGACGAGCCAGATGGCGGCAGTTATCAGTTTGATGGCACGGAGGTAGCAAAATTCAATGAGCGTCGGCGTGCTCAATTGCGCAAGAACAACATTGGCTTTGTTTTCCAAAGCTTTAACCTGATCGACGAACTCACCGTATTTGAAAATGTGGAATTGCCATTGTTGTACGTAGGTGTAAAGGCATCCGAGCGCAAAGAACGTGTAGAAGCTGTGTTGGAAAAAATGCAGATCATGCACCGCCGCAATCACTTCCCGCAGCAATTGTCGGGTGGTCAGCAGCAGCGCGTAGCTGTGGCCCGCGCGGTAGTCAACAGCCCAAAGCTGATCCTCGCGGATGAACCTACGGGTAATCTCGACTCCAGCAACGGTAATGAAGTAATGCAATTGCTCACGGAACTCAATGAAGCCGGCACCACCGTAGTGATGGTGACCCACTCCGAGCATGATGCACGCTTTGCTTCACGTATTGTGCGAATGCTTGATGGTCAGGTTGTTACAGAAAATATACTGACTTAATTTTTTCGGTCAGCCATTGCCGCCGACGGAAAACCATTAATTGAATTACAAGGCTGAGAGTAGAAATCACCCGATTTTTAATAAAAAGTGGTGGAAGCCGGGAATAATCGTTTGGTTTATTATTCACATTATATTTCTATTTACTTTTTTAAAGAGAAGAAATCACCCGAATCATGTTAAGAAACTACCTGAAAATTGCCATTCGAAACCTGAAGCGCTATAAAACATTCAGTTTTATCAATATCGCCGGCTTAGCGATGGGCACCGCCTGCTGTCTTTATATTTTATTATATGTAAAAGATGAATACAGTTATGATGAACATCATAATAATGTAGAGCGTATTTATCGTATCACAACTGACCTCAGCACAGCGGATAGCCCTTTTCACATGGCTACCTGCTCGCCGCCCATTCCCATGGCGATGAAGCGCGATTTTCCGGAAGTGGAGGAAGCTGCACGCTTTGTGGGCATGTTCACCGGCAATCAGCAGATTTTCCGTCATGGCGATAAGGTTTTCTTTGAATCTGATGGTGTCTATGCCGATTCCACCTTTTTCAATATTTTTTCCTACCATTTTGTGTATGGAAGCCCATATCAAGCGCTGGCAAAGCCCTTTAGCATTGTACTGACAGAACCGGTGGCTAAAAAGTTTTTCGGCAATACCGACCCAATCGGCCAGATATTAGAAATGGATTCCAACGAAGGCCGGCAACGGTTTACGGTAACGGGCGTAGTGAATAACAAACTTGGCAAGAGCCATGTGAAGGCCAATTATTTTCTCTCGATGGATAGCGGCGGCATTGGCTCGTACGCGATGACTAATCAGGAGTGGTCGGGTAATAATTTTACAAATGCTTATATCAAATTGAAGCCGAATGTGTCGGTAGCGAATCTGGAAAGTAAATTTCCGGCATTCCTGGAGCGCTATGGCGGCGAACAATTGCGGCGCAGCAATACCAATAAAAGGCTTGAACTTCAATTGGTTACGGCAATTCACACTACCACCGGTCTCGAAGCAGAACCCAGCAAACCGGTTTCCAAAACATTATTATCGGTATTACTTGCTATCGCCGGCTTGATTCAGCTGATCGCTTGCATTAATTTTATGAACCTCTCCACGGCACGGGCTGCTAAAAGGGCCAAGGAAATCGGCATTCGCAAGGTGGTTGGCGCACAGCGGCAATCCTTGATCGGACAATTCCTGAGTGAATCGCTGATCATCGCATTTCTGGCGATGCTGGTGGCGGTGCCAATTGTGGTAGGGCTTTTACCTTATTTGAATCAGATGAGCGGCGTAGAACTATCCTCCGAATTCCTGTCGGAAAAGCAAGTCTGGCTGGGCATTCTGGCGCTGGCGCTCATAACGGGACTTTTGGCAGGGAGCTATCCCGCGTTCTATTTATCTGGTTTTCAGCCATTAAGCGTATTAAAAAGTAAAGTTATAAAACTAAATGGAAATTTAAATCTGCGCCAGGGACTGGTGGTTTTTCAGTTTATGTTGGCGGTTGCGTTGATCATAAGTGTGATCATTATTAATCAGCAATTACATTATATTCAGGAAAAAGACCTGGGGTATAATCCCGAACAAAAAATTGTGATACCTTTCCGCACCAGCGACGCTCTTCAAAACGCCAACAACTACCGCGATGCTATTCGGCAATTGCCTGGTATTCAATCGGTTTCGCGTGCTAATAATTACCCAAGCCAATTTGTTTTCAACGACTTAAAATTTTACAAACGAGGCGGCGATATGAATTCAGCCCGGAATGTTCAATTTATGCACGTGGATGAGTTCTTTATACAAAGTCTTGATATTAATTTACTAAATGGTCGTGATTTTAAACAAACTGATACGACCGGCGGCGTGATCGTCAATGAAGCAACCTTAAAAGCACTGGGAATACCGGCAGATCAGGCGCTTGGACAACATTTGTATTCCGATCTCGAAGATGAAAGAGTGGATGTGGAGATCGTGGGTGTAATGCAAAATTTTAATTTTAATTCACTTTATAGCGAAATCTCACCCTTTTTACTGTTTTATGATAATAGTGATTATAATTCGCAGATGATTATTAATGCGACGACGAATGATTATAATAAGTTGCTGGGACAGCTCGAAAATGTCTGGAAAACGCAGGTGCCTTCGGTGCCCTTTGAATATACCTTTATTGACGAGGAAGTGCAGAAGCAATACGAAGCCGACCGACGACTTTCCAGTATTATTAATAGTTTTACGCTCATCGCTATTCTGATTTCCTGCCTGGGCTTGTTTGGCCTGGCTACCTTTACTGCGGAGCAACGCACCAAGGAAATCGGTATTCGTAAAGTGCTGGGCGCTAATGTAATGCATATCACAACCATGCTTTCCCGGGATTTTGTGAAACTGGTCATCATTGCCATTGTGCTGGCCGCGCCGCTGGCCTGGTGGGGCATGAGCAAATGGCTGGAAGATTTTGCCTATCGCGTTGATATTCAGTGGTGGATGTTTGCGATGGCCGGGCTTGGCGCCATTGTGATCGCACTTTTTACGGTGAGTTTTCAGGCGATTCGGGCAGCGTTTGCCAATCCGGTGGATTCATTAAGGTCGGAATGATATTTACATCAAAATAAATATTTTTTTAAAGAAATTATAATAACTCCATAAAGACCTAAATAAACAAAATGAAAACGAAAAAACCATGATCCGGAATTATTTAAAAATCGCCATGCGCAACCTGAAGCGCAACAGAGTGTACGCCGCCATCAATGTGCTGGGGCTGGCCCTGGGCATCACCTGCGGGATTCTGATCTTTACATTGGTGAGTTATCACCTGAGTTTTGATACATTCCACACAAAATCAGATCGTATTTATCGGGTAGTGACCGAATTTCGGGGTCAAGATGGCAGCGGATATACGCCTGGCGTGCCCTCTCCGTTTGCAAAGGCATTCCGGGAAGATTATGCCTTTGCAGAAAAGGTAGCCCGAATTATTACATTTGATAATCAGTTGATTTCCATTCCTTTGGAAAATGAAATCAGGAAATTTCAGGAGGAACGCGGCGTGGCTTTTGCCGAAGCGGAATTCTTTGACATTCTGGATTTTCCTTTTCTAGAAGGCGACAAAAATACGGCGCTGGCGGCCCCGAATTCGGCGGTGATTACTAAAAACCTGGCAACTAAATATTTTGGCAATGCCAATCCAATCGGCAAAACGATTCGCCTGGATAATCGCATTGATCTGAACGTGACCGGCGTGCTCCAGGATCTGCCGCAAAACACCGACCGGCGACAGGAAATTTATATTTCCAACGAAACCCTGAGGAGCTATGCAGAATGGCTGACTACCGACCAGTGGGGCGGGGTTTACAGCGAAGCACATTGTTTTGTGCTTTTAAATAAAGGCGTGAATCCGGCGGAAGTGGAAAAGGCTTTTCGCCCTCTTGCCGAGAAATATCACGGCGAAGATGCCGATGGCTATTGGTATCATCTCCAGCCGATCGCCGATATGCATTTCAATCCCGATTACAACGGCTACGTGGAAAAGCGCAACCTCTGGGCTTTGGCGCTGGTGGGTTTGTTCCTGATCATTACGGCTTGTGTGAATTTTATCAACCTGGCCACCGCGCAGGCGCTCAACCGCTCCAAAGAAGTGGGGGTGCGCAAAGTGCTGGGCAGCCGCCCGGTGCAATTATTCTGGCAATTCATCGCTGAAACAGCTGTCATTACTGCTTTTTCCATCATTGTAGCGTATTTGTTTGCACAATTAGCGCTGCCATTTTTGAATGAGCTTTTTAATACGAATCTGACCATTAACTTGTTGCAAGATGCTCAATTATTGGGATTCCTGGCTGCTTTGATGGTACTGGTGGTGTTCCTGGCAGGATCTTATCCCGGTATGGTGATTGCAGGCTTCCGGCCGGCATTGGCACTCAAAAACAGAATTACCCAAAAACACGTGGGCGGATTTTCCCTGCGTCGGGTACTGGTGGTAGGGCAATTTGCTATTTCTCAGGCACTTATCATCGGGACAATTGTGATTGCCAGTCAGATGAATTTTTCCAAACAATCTGATTTAGGTTTTAATAAAGATGCGGTGGTGATGCTGCCTTTGCCGATGACCGATCAGACCAAAATGTCGACCCTGCGAAGTAAACTGACGCAAGTCTCAGGAGTTGAGAATGTGTCGTTTTGCTTTCAGGCGCCGGCTTCTTCTTCCAATAATAGCACCAACGTGCGTTTTGACAACCGCCCCGAAGACGAGCCTTTTTCTATCAACACCAAAGCCGCTGACGATCAGTACTTATCCACCTTTGATCTGGAATTGGCCGCCGGCAGGAATATTTTTCCCAGTGATACAGTTCGGGAATTTCTTGTAAATGAGGCATTTGTGAGAAGGTTGGGAATGGAGCCGGAAGATGTGATCAACAAAAATCTGCGTGTGTGGGGCAATGATGCCCTGATCGTTGGAGTCGTTAAAGATTTTCATACGTACTCATTTCGGGCTAATATTTCGCCGACCTGCATCATGTCAAGTAATGATAATTATAATAATATTGCTGTAAAGATTAATCTCAGCAATGTAAAGAATGTGCTCGCATCGCTTGAGAAAAACTGGAACGATACCTATCCGGAGTTTGTATACGATCATCAATTTCTGGACGAACGTATCGCCGAATTTTATGAGTTGGATGACATTATGCTCAATTTGATACAAAGCTTTGCGATCATCGCTATTTTCATCGGATGCCTTGGTTTATATGGCTTGGTGTCGTTTATGGCGGTGCAAAAGACTAAGGAAATCGGTGTGCGCAAAGTGCTGGGCGCTTCGGTGGGGAATATCTTGTGGCTGTTTGGAAAAGAATTTTCCCGCCTGATCGTGATCGCTTTTATCATTGCAGCGCCGGTAGCCTGGTACGTAATGAATGGCTGGTTGCAGGAGTTCCAATACCGCATCAACTTCGGAGCAAGCATTTTTTTGTTGGCAATTATAGGAACATTCACCGTGGCTGCGCTGACGGTCGGCTATCAATCGCTGAAGTCGGCAACGACAAACCCGGTGGATAGTTTAAAAAGTGAATAAAATTATGAATTTTTTATTTAAGAATGAATAAGTAGTTAACAATGTCAAAATAAACGGGACGAGATTGTGAAACGGCTTCGGAAAACCATAATAGTTAGTAAATAAAACCGAAAGCTATGATTCGAAATTATCTGAAAATTGCTGTTCGCAATCTATTAAAACATAAGGTTTTTTCGATTGTCAATGTATTGGGGCTGTCGCTGGGCATAGCGGCTTGCCTCACTATTTTTAATTATTTACATTTTGAGCGAAGTTATGATACATTTCATAACAAAGCCGAACGCATTTACCGGGTGCCGATGGAAATCACCGAAAAAGGTGGGGCAGTGCAAACCTTTGCTTTTACTTACCCACCTGTAGCGCCCGCCATGAAGCAGGATTTCCCGGAAGTGGAGGAAGCTGTACGCTGGCGCCGGCAGGGCGGTGTAATTAGAGCCGGAGATAATATTTTTTCTGAATCGGGTCAGATTTATTTTGTGGATAAAGAGGTGCTTAAACTCTTTGATTTTCCTTTTGTGAAAGGCGATCCCAATACAGCGCTACATGAACTAAATGATGTGGTAATAACCGAAGAAGTTGCTAAAAAATATTTTGGCAATGCCGACCCCATCGGGCAATCCCTGCGCTACCGCGATGAGGATTTTGTGGTGAAAGCCATTCTGAAAGATATTCCGGAAAATTCACATATTAACTTCGGATTTTTATTTAGTTTCGATAAATATATTCAATCGGTAGAAGCCGGCGGCGGTCAAATTCGTGACAACTGGCGCTGGTCGGATTTTTACACCTACGTGTTGCTGAAACCCGGCGCTGATCCTAAGGCCTTGGAAGCCAAACTCCCCGCTTTTGCCGAGCGTCATATCAGTGAAGAAGAGCGTGCCGTGGGCTATGAAACTCAATTCAAGCTTCAGCCACTTCTGGACATTCACCTCAAATCCAAGTATGATTACGAATTTCCCGGAAACGGGAATTTTAAATACCTTAACTTTCTGGCAATCGCCGGGCTATTGATTCTGATTATTGCCTGGGTCAATTATATCAATCTCTCCACCGCTCGTGCGCTGGAACGCTCGAAAGAAGTGGGCATCCGCAAGGTGGTCGGTGCTTTCCGGCACCAGTTGATGCGACAATTCCTCACTGAATCCATGCTGATCAATTTGATCGCGATTGTTATTGGCGCGCTGATTTTCCATTTTTCGCTGCCCGCTTTCCGGGAGTTGGTGGGCAAGGAAGTGCCCGGGTTTGCTGACACAGGCTTTACATTCTGGCTGGTGTTGGCGGGCTTATTCCTGATCGGTGCATTGCTGGCGGGTTTTTATCCGGCGTTTATTATGTCTGGCTTTAAGCCCATTCAAACCCTCAAAGGGCATTCGGTTTTTGAACCTGGAAAAGGCGGCAGTGCAATGCTGCGGAAAGTGCTGGTGGTTGGGCAATTCGCGGCGGCGATCATCCTGATTGCCGGAGTCATCGGTTTGTATCAGCAAATGAATTTTATGCGCGAGCGCGATCTGGGTATCAATATCGACCAAACGCTGGTGGTCCAGGAAACGATGCCTCGCGATAGCGCCGAATTGCTCAAGGTAGAGTCATTTTTGACCGAACTGGAACGACACCCTGATATTATTACGACCTCGGCTTCTACCGATGTACCAGGCAAGGAAATCGGCGGTTCTACGAGTTTTCGCAGGAAAAATACAGAGAATGAAAAACGGGCCCGGGTTTTTGGGCTGGATACAAAATTTATTCCCAATTATGATTTAAAGCTCGCGGCCGGTCGTAATTTCTCAGAGTCCTTCGGTTCAGAAGAAGAAAATGTGATCCTGAACGAAGCGGCAGTGCGGGTGCTGGGCTTTGAAAGCAACGAAGCAGCTATTGGTCAGCTAATTACATATGACGGTGGCGACTTAACTGTAGTTGGCGTTTTGCAGGATTACCATCAGGAGTCGATGCGATATGATTTTGACCCCACCGTTTTTTATTACAATACCGGTCAATGGCGGTATTACTCCCTGAAAGTCAACACTTCGGATATGCCCGGCTTGCTGGCTATGGTCGAACAAAAGTGGAAAGATTTCTTCCCGGGGAGTCCGTATCAAACCTTTTTCCTGGATGAATTTTATGATGCGCAATTTAAAGCCGAGCAACAATTCAGCGCTATTTTATGGACATTTACTTTCCTGGCGATCATTGTAGCATGTCTGGGTTTGCTGGGCTTATCATCATTTACTTTAGCAAAAAAATCAAAAGAAATTAGCATACGTAAAGTGTTGGGAGCAAGCGTCGCACAAATTGTTTCGCTGGTTACCAAAGAATACGTGCGTTTAATACTTATTTCAGCAGTTATTGCAATTCCCTTAGCTTATATCATGATTCAGCGTTGGCTGGAAAGTTACACCTTCCGGGTAGAGATTGGCTGGTGGTTTTTTGTAATACCTGTCATGGCTATTATACTCATTGCCTTTGCGGCCATCGGCTGGCAAAGCGTGCGCGCAGCCCGGGCGAATCCGGCGGAGCGCTTGAAGATGGAGTGATTTGGAGACTTTGAGATGGGAGCGCGTATATTTATTAATTCAAGTAAATAAAAATCATAACACCATAACAC
>CAZGAU010000001.1:0-19152 GCA_964523725.1 uncultured Saprospiraceae bacterium | reverse complement strand
CATAACACCATAACACAATTTATAACTATGTGGAAGAATTATTTCAAGATTGCCTCCCGAAACATGGCGAAACACAAGGGGTACACACTGATCAATGTAGCAGGGCTGACGATTGGGATCGCGGTTTGTTTCCTGATTTTTCTCTGGGTAAAAGATGAAGTTTCTTATGATCGCTTTCACTCAAATTCAGAAAACATTTACCGCGTATTATGGAAAGCGCGCTACGGCGATAATGAATGGAATATTCCTGTCATTCCGGTGCCCGTGGGAACCACGCTGGAAAAGGACTTTCCTGAAGTGAAGCATGCCACGCAGTTTGTAGCCGGAGGGCTTACGTTTAAAAAAGATAATGATTTTATCCGGGAACAAAATATATTGTTTGTTGATAATGACTTTTTTAATGTTTTTAAAATCAATTTTATCTCCGGTAATCCCGAAACGGTGCTGGAAACGGAAGACGCGATGGTGTTGACCAAAAAATCTGCCGAAAAATATTTCCCGAATCAAAATGCGGTGGGGCAGTTCATTGAGCGCAACGATGGTAAAACCTTCCGGGTAACCGGGGTTGTGGAAGATTTTCCGGCGCAATCGCACTTTCATTTCGACTTTCTGGCACCCATCAAAACGCTGTCTTACGTGGAAGAACGTAAGGACGGCTGGGGTTATGCCACAGTTTATACCTATGTGGCACTGCATCCCGGCAGCAACGCACAGGAACTGGACCGGAAATTTCAGGCGTATGTAAATGAAAATATCCTGGAAGATGATTTTTTAACAGGCAATAATTACTCCAGTTTTCCGCTGCAACCTATGCTGGATATTCACCTGAAATCAAATCTGGAAGCAGAACTGGAACCCAATGGTAATATTTCTTATGTTTATTTATTTTCCATTATAGCATTTATTATATTATTACTTGCCTGTATTAATTTCATTAATCTCGCAACGGCACGTTCGCTGATGCGGGCACGCGAAGTGGGCGTACGCAAGGTACTAGGATCGCAGCGTTATCAGCTGATCCGGCAGTTTTTTGCCGAGTCGCTTTTGTATGTGTTGGTGGCGGTAATAGCTGCCGTTGTGTTGGCTCGTTTGGTACTTCCGGCGTTTAATGATTTTGCCGGTAAAGAATTGCGCCTCGATTTACTGAGTTCGCCTGTCACGGTACTCGTGCTGGCAGGGCTTGCGTTGCTGGTGACCATTTTGGCTGGGTCTTTCCCGGCTTTGTTTCTGTCGTCGTTTACACCGTTGCAGGTGCTACGAGGGAGCGTTTTGAAAATAGATGGTCGAGATTGGCTGCGTAAAAGCCTGGTAGTCACGCAGTTTTGTATTTCTACCGGCTTGATTATCGGTACTTTGGTAGTCTGGCGACAACTGAATTTTTTACAAAATGAGCGACTGGGCTTTGACAAAGAACAAGTATTGGTGATCAATCGAGCAAATGCGCTTGGACAAAATTATAATACTTTCCTGGATCAGGTGCGTGCGCTCCCGCAGGTGAAGAAGGCCGCCGCGGCACAAAATTTGCCAGGTAAGGGTTACGATTCGAGCTTGTTTTTTCCCGAACAACCCGCGAATTATAAAGAAACATCTTTGTCTTACACCTTTGTGGACAATCAATTCCTGGACGCACTGGGCATGGAATTGGCGGCCGGGCGAAACTTCTCACCAGAGCTCGCATCTGATTCTTCGGCTTTTATTATCAACGAGACCGCGGCCAAAGCGCTGGGCTGGGACGATCCGATCGGTAAGCAGCTCAATTACGGCGACTTTATTAAAGGTCCGGTGATCGGAGTCGTAAAAGATTTTAATTTTGAATCATTACATCATAAAATCAAACCACTGGTGATGATGCATACCCGGTGGATTTCCTCACATATTGCGATTCGGCTGCAAGCGGGCGAAGTAAATAACACTATAAATTCGATTCAAAACCTCTGGAAAGAATTTGTACCGGCATCGCCGTTTGATTACACATTCCTGGATGAAAACTATCGGGAATTGTACGAAAAAGAGCAGCGCATGGGGCAGATTTTTATCGTTTTCTCGGCTTTGGCCATCTTTATCGCCTGCCTTGGCTTGCTGGGATTATCCGCCTACATTGCTGCGCAGCGCACCAAAGAAATCGGCATCCGCAAGGTGCTGGGCGCTTCGGTGACGGGTATTGCGGCCATGCTTTCCAAGGATTTTATCAAACTGGTGTTGATTGCGGCAGTCATTGCTTTTCCGCTGGCCTGGTGGGGCATGAGCAAATGGCTGGAAGACTTTGCGTATCGCACCCAAATCAGTTGGTGGATTTTTGCCATAGCAGGAGCAGCAGCGGTTCTGATCGCCTTAATAACTGTGAGTTTTCAGGCGATCCGGGCGGCAGTGGCAAATCCGGTGGATTCTTTAAAGACTGAGTGACCGGGTGACAAACGATAGCACCTATTACATTATTTAACTATAAAACAAAAGACATCATGTGGAAGACAAACCTTAAACTGGCGGTTCGTTATATGTGGAATCACAAGCGTTATACCGTGCTTAATGTGCTGGCGCTTACCCTTGGATTCTTTTGTTTTATTGTGCTGAGTGCCTGGGTGGGCAGCGAGTTGAATTTTGATAAGCAGTACCCTGGAGTTTATCGTTTATTGCAGGTTGAAAAAGACGAAGAAGGAAAAATCAGAGAGATTGCATCTACCGGGCCGCAATTAGGCATAGCAGCGAGTCAACAATTTCCTGAAATAGAAAAGGTGACTCAATTACTTGTCATGGGACGCTTGACGGTCGGAAATAACCTTGCCGAGCGCCAATACGAACGGATCACTGCCGTTGATTCCAATTTTTTCGAGATTTTCCCAATGTCATTTACGGAGGGTTCGGCGGCTACTGTTTTTTCCCAGCCTAACAGCGTGGTTTTGCAACAAAGGCTCAAGGAAAAATATTTTGGCAAAGAAACCGCTTTTCAGAAAGAGTTGAGAACCAATGTTTTCCAGGGTGTTGTAGGAGGCGTCATTGAAAATTTCCCCAAAGATTCCCATCTCGATGCGGATTTGATCGTGCCAGAACAAACTGCAGCGGCGGCATTCAACTGGTGGAATGAATACAAAGCGACCAATTGGGTTGATAATTCCTTTGTTACTTATTTTAAAATTAGACCCGATGCTGATTTTCAGGCAATTGAACAAAAAATAACGGCGCTTGCAAAAGAGCATTGGGATAAGAGCGAACCATTTAATAGCACTTTTAAACTCCAGCCGGTCTCCGATATTCATCTCTATGCTGCCGAAATAGAAGGCGAAATTAATCAGGAGAAAGGCAGTGCTTTTCATGTGCGTATGTTTGCGCTTATTGCGCTAGTTATTCTGCTGGTGGCTTGTTTTAATTATGCTGGTTTGGTCAATGTCTCTTTTCTGCAACGTGCCCATGACATTGGTATTCACAAAACCATTGGCGCTACTCGAAAGCAACTCCTCGGGCAGTTTCTCACCGAAAGTTTTATGATGACACTGGCCTCTTTAATCCTGGCAATTGGCATTATTTCACTTACGAAAGACGGCATTTCACAATTAATGAATCGCCAGTTTGACTGGGCAATGGTTTCTCCGATGCAAATTGGAATTATTGCTGTGGCAACTATCGGCGTCGTACTTTTATCTACTGCTTATCCGGCCTGGATTGCCACGAGAACCGCGCCAGTGCTGGCGATTCGTAACCTTCAACCTTCCGGGGAACGCTGGAGTATTCGCCGGGTAGCCACGGTAGTACAATTTACTATGGCGATTGCCCTGCTCGCCTGTGCCACTATTTTTTATCAGCAAATGCGCTTTTTAAAAGACAAATCGCTCGGCTTTGACCTCGATGGACTGGTGGTGGTGGATATCAATAGCGGTGCGTTACGTTCTCAATTTCAGGCAATTAAGCAAGAATTTTATCGTTTGCCGGAAGTGCAATCCGTGTCGGTTTCTTCCAGAGTACCCGGCGAATGGAAGAACTATCCGATTGCCAATGTACACAAGGAAGGCGCTTCGCTGCCGAAAGACATGATTTTCATCGGCGCCGATGAAGATTTTTTAAAAACCTTTGATATTCAGTTAACTGTGGGGAAAAGCTTCTCCGGTATTCCCGCCGATTCTTCCACCGTTTTGCTCAATCAATCGGCCGTAGAAGCCCTCGGGCTGGACAATCCAATCGGACAAACTGTTGAAATTCCGGTAGTTAACTGGAGTGGCAATCTGGAGAATTTTGATCCGGCTTTTCGGGCGCGCGTGACCGGCGTGGTCGCCGATTTCCATTTTGAGGATATTCGACAACGCATCAAACCCATGGTAATCGGCAATTGGAAAAACCCGATTCATAATATCGATTATTATACTCTGAAAATCAATACAAAAGATATGACAAAAACTACAGCTGCGCTTGCTGCTGTCAATAATAAATTTGATCCTGAAAACCCGATAGAATTAAACTTTCTGGATGAACAATTCCAACGGTTTTATGAAAATGATATCCGGCGCAGCTGGCTGCTGATGCTGTTTTCGGGGGTGGTGATTTTTATAGCCTGTCTGGGTTTGTTTGCCATCACCGCTTTTGCCATCCGCCAACGAACCAAGGAAATTGGCATACGTAAAGTGTTGGGCGCCAGCGTGGAGCAGATTGTAACTTTAATTTCCAAAGATTTTGTCAGATTAGTACTCATCTCTGTTGTGTTAGCCTTACCCATCAGCTGGTGGGGAATGAATACCTGGCTGGATGATTTTGCGTATCGAATTGAACTTAAATGGTGGATGTTTGCAATAGCCAGTTTAGCAGCGATTGTAATTGCTTTAATTACAGTAAGTTCTCAAGCTATTCGAGCGGCTATGGCTGATCCGGTGAATAGTATTAAAACCGAGTAATATCATAAAACCTGGAATGATGTAATGTGGAGATGTGAAATACTGCTTTGGAAGCTGAAAACATGATTTCGTGAAATCATAAAACCTAAGACCATGATCTATAATTATTTTAAAATTGCGCTTCGCTCTATCTGGAGATTTAAAGGCTATGCTTTAACAAATATCATGGGTTTGTCTGCCGGTATTGCTTGTTGTTTGTTGATATTACTTTTTGTAAATAATGAATGGCAATATGATACATTCCATGATGATGCGGATCGAATTTATAGAGTAACAACGATGGAAAAAACGGAAGATGGCTTCCGTCATTTGGCCAATGCCTTCCCGCCACTGGCGCCGCGATTGCAGACGGCTTTTCCTGAGTTGGAGCAGGTTGTGCGCTATTTTCCTTACAGCGTCTCCGTGAAAAATCCTGAAAACAATACCTTATTCCAGGAAAAAGATTTCTACTTTGCTGATTCTCTGTTTTTTACGATGTTTTCATTCCAATTTGAAAAAGGTAATCCCGCCCGGGCTTTGATGGCTCCCAATTCGCTCGTACTTACTCAGGAAACGGTGAAGCGCTATTTCGGAGATGCCGACCCCATCGGAAAAACCTTGGAAATTGACAACAAGCACAGCTTTGTGATTACGGCGGTCGTTGAAGACCTGCCCGGCACGTCCAGTTTGCAATTTGATTTTGTGGCTGCTATGCCCGCTATTAATAATGTAATGGGCTCTTGGGTGTTAAACTCCGGTAAATCCTGGCATTATCCGCCGATGCAGACTTTTGTAAAACTGGCTGAAGGTCAATCCATTGAACCAGTCCGGCAGCGTATGGGTGATTTTGAAGAAAAAAATATGCTGGAACATCTACAGGAAATGTATGATTTTCAGTATCAACCGTTGAAAGAAATGCATTTTACAGCACTGGAAGGCGACCTGGCGGCAAGCGTACGCCCTGCGTATCTTTACATTCTTATTGTAATTGCTGTAATGATTTTGGCGATTGCTTGTGTCAATTACATCAATCTGGCGCTGTCGCGTTTGATACAAAGGCTGCGCGAAATCGGGATGCGACGCGTGCTGGGCGCTCAAAACCGGCAGATTTTATTACAAATGTTTACCGAAAGCGCTATTTATTTAGTAATCGCATTCACATTTGCTTTATTTTTAGTAAATAGTTTTTTACCAACATTTAATAATATCCTGGAAAAACAATTAGTGTTTTGGGATGAACGCAACATCATGCTTGGGCTGGGCGTGATAGGAACGGTCGCATTGATCGCGGTGTTGATTTCTTTATTCCCGGCGCTTGCTTTGTTCCGTTTTCAGTTGGGCGGCATTCTCAAATCCGAGCATGTCAATGTATCCCGCAAATTCTCTGGCTTTTCTTTTAAAAATTCATTTGTTGTATTCCAATTCACCGTTGCCATTGCGCTGATCGTCGCTACGGTAATCGTACAGTACCAACTTTCCTTCATTCAGAAAAAAGATCTGGGCTTGCAACCTGAGCAAACGCTGGTGATTCCCATCCGTGATGAAGCGGTGCAACAAAATTATGAAACTATAAAAAACACATTATCAACTATTTCCGGCGTGGTTTCTGTGTCGGCCTTGTCCAATTTCCCCTGGGAGGGCGGTTATTACGATTTTCCGGCAAAGATAGAAGGTAAAGGTAAAAATATAGAAGCTGATATACCGGTACTGCTGGTGGATGAGGATTTTCTGCGCACCATGAAAATGGAGGTGGTGCAAGGCAGGGATTTCCGGGCGAATTCGATTAGCGACAAGCAATCAGCATTCCTGATCAATGAAGCGGCTGCCGAAAAATATGGTATCGAAGAAATCGAGGGAATGCGTGTCAGCAGTGATGTGGCGCGAGATCCGAAAGCAGGCGGGATCATTGGCATTGTGAAAAATTTTCATATGAAATCCTTGCACCATCCGATTGATCCGGTAGTAATTACCGTTTCCCCGGAAAGTTATTATATCGACAACTTCGTGGTGCGGCTGGAAACGGCAAATCTGGCACAAACCATTCAGCTTTTCACCGAAAAATGGTCGGAAGTATCGCCGGATCGACCATTCGAATATTTCTTCCTTGATGAGGCTTTTGCAGAACTCTATCGCAAGGAAACCCGCATGGGTACCTTATTCAGTTACTTTACCCTCCTGGCGCTATTTATTGCCTGTTTGGGCATGTTTGCGCTGGCGGCATTTATGAGCGAGCGCCGTACCAAAGAAATTGGCATACGTAAAGTACTGGGCGCCAATGTTTCAAATATTATCACGCTACTTTCCAAAGATTTTGTAAAACTGGTAATAATCGCCGTGATCTTTGCTTTTCCGATTGCCTGGTGGGCGATGAACCGCTGGTTGCAGGATTTTGCGTTCCGCATTGATATTCAATGGTGGATGTTTGCAATAGCAGGTGTCGGCGCGGTTACAATAGCCTTGCTGACGGTGAGTTTTCAAGCTATACGGGCAGCTACGGCCAATCCGGTGGATTCTTTAAAAACAGAGTAATTGAATTGCTTCATCATGTATTTGATTGAAATGTAATAGTTGTGTAATAATAAAGCTATGAACTAAATAAATTTTTAAAATATAATACCATGTGGAAGAATCAAATTAAAATAGCCTGGCGGAATTTATTTAAATCGCCTGTTTATTCCATCCTCAATCTGGGGGGGCTTTCCGTGGGTATTGCGGCTTCGTTTATTTTGTTTTTATACGTCTATCAGGAGTTGCATTACGACCGGTTTTTCCCGAATTCGGAGCGGATATACCGCGTGGCAACCGATTTTTACAGCATGGGCGGCTTTGCTTGTAGTCAAGAGCAACTGGCCTATCATTTAAAAACGGAATGTAAAGATGTGGCGCATGCCACTGCACTTGACAGTTATTTTCGCCCCGTTCCGGTACAAGTAAATAACCGGAACTATGAGGAGCCGGGCGTTTTGGAGATTGATTCCGCATTTTTTCAGGTATTTGCTTTTCCTGTAAAAGAAGGCTTTATACCTGCTTCGGGCTTGGCGCCGGATGAATTGATCCTTTCGGCGGATCTTGCGGAAAAATATTTTGGACAAGAATCAGCGATCGGAAAAATTATTACAATTGGTAAAGAAAAAGAAAGTTATAAAGTTGCTGCGGTACTGGAAAAAACATTACAAAAGTCCCATCTCGAACCCACTATTCTGATGCCAAAAGCACCGGACGAAGAGCTTAAAGTTCGCTGGACTTCGGCGGCGGTCTATAATTATGTAAGACTAAAACCAGGTGCTACGGAAGCCGATCTGCGAAGCTTTTTGGATCAATTACTTCGGGAAAAGGTATTTCCAACAACCAATTCAGAGGGTACTTTTGAAAGTTGGTACGCCGGCAACAGCGCGGTGAAGTTTTTTATTCAGCCATTACATGATATTTATTTACATTCAGATTATAAATTTGAACTATCGGCTGGTGGAAACCCCACTCAGGTAAGGGTTTTGGGTATAATAGGTGTTTTTTTAATTCTTATTGCAAGTATTAATTACATTAATCTCAGCACGGCGCGTTCCTCCATCCGCGCGAAGGAAGTAGGCATTAAAAAGACCTTGGGACTTAGAAAAAGTGGATTGGTGCGGCAATTCCTGTTAGAATCGGTGCTGTTTTCCTTTTTGGCTATGCTGGTGGCGGTCGGATTAATTGAGGCTATGCTCTGGATGTTCCAGCAAATTACCGGCAGCGAACTCAGCGAATCGCTCTTTTTCAACTGGTATCAACCGGCTTTATTAATTGCGTTTTCTGTGGCAATTGGTTTATTAGCAGGGCTTTATCCGTCATTTTACCTGACTTCTTTCCGACCTGTAAAAGTACTGAAAGGCGATACGACATTGGGTGGAAATAAAGGACTGCGAGGTAGCCTGGTGGTCGTGCAATTCACGATTGCCATTGCATTGATTGTTTGTAGTATGGTGGTGTATCAGCAATTGCATTTTTTACAACATAGCGATAAGGGTTTCGATCAGGAGGGCGTCTTGATTATAGATAATGTCGGCGATTTGGAAGAAAAAAAAGAGGTTTTCCGGCAAAAATTGGAGCAGCAATCGCAGGTGGTAAGCACCAGTTTCAGCAGTCGTATTCCTGCGGGCAGGAGCGTATGGATGTACACTTACAAAACCCCGGAAATGCCAGATGATATGACGATCCAGACTTTTCCCGCCGACGATCAGTACATTCCGACGCTGGGACTGCGACTCGTGGAAGGACGCAATTTCAATAAAAATCTTGCTTCCGATAGTGCAGCGATCATCCTGAATGAAGCGGCGGTGGCAGCATTGGGGCTGGAGAATCCGATTGGCGCGGATGTCGGCTACGGTCAAACGGTGATTGGGGTAGTGCAAGACTTTAATTTTCAGTCACTTCGTCAACAAATCGAACCGACGGCACTGAGTTACCGACCCGATGGATACAATTTGGCAATAAAGCTTCGAGGGCAAGATATTTCAGGCTTTCTGAGTAAAATGCAGCAATCCTGGGCTCAGTTTGGTCTGGAAGATCCGATTCGCTATCATTTCCTGGATGAGAATTTTGCCGAACTGGCTGCTAAAGAACGTGTTCTGAGCCGGGCAATCAGCTTTTTTACATTGCTTACATTGTTTATTGCTTGTCTTGGATTATTAGGCCTGGTCGTTTTCACCGTAGAACAACGCACCAAGGAAATCGGTATTCGCAAAGTGCTGGGTGCTTCCATTTCCAATATTGCAACTTTATTGTCAAAAGACTTTATTCGTTTGGTTCTGATTGCCAATGGTGTAGCCTTTCCGCTTGCCTGGTGGGCGATGAATTCCTGGCTAGAGGATTTTGCCTATCGGATCGAATTGCAGTGGTGGGTATTTGTTGCAGCCGGAATTCTTGCTTTGGTAATTGCCGTTTTAACCTTGAGTTTTCAGGCAATCCGTGCCGCTATGGCAAATCCGGTAAAATCATTAAGATCAGAATAAAAAACATTTAGTATGTTTTGGAATAATTTAAAAATTGCCTTCCGGGTATTAATGAAACAACGTTTTTATGCTTTTATTAATATCCTGGGTTTGACGGTAGGCCTGGCTTGCTGCTTGCTGATGGGCTTATACATTCGGCAGGAATTAACTTATGATGAATATCATGAAAATGCGGATGATATTTATCGGGTTGTTTTTGATAATTATATGGAAATGGGGGCTTATGCTACGTTGCCTTTGCCCATTGCGCCTGCCTTGAAAGAAGATTTTCCGCAAATAGCACGATGCGCACGTATAGCGCCCGGTTTTGAAACGATTATCAAGAACGGTGAAAATCGCTTTTTTGAAACCACAACTTTCGTAGATGCCGATTTGCCTCAGCTTTTTACTATGCCCTTTGTTGCCGGGAACGCGCAAACGGCGCTGGTTGAACCCAATCAGGTGATCCTGAGCGAAAGCTACGCCAAAAAATATTTCGGTGATGAAAACCCAATCGGCAAAACCCTGGAGATCGGCACTAGTGGCAGTCTAAATGCAACCGTGACAGGCGTTTTCAAGGATTTTCCCGCCAATAGCCATATTCGGTTTGATTTAGGCTTATCCTTTGCCACATTTGATAAAGTGTATGGAACGCCTACACTCTGGCGGCAAATGCCTGCGAATTACACCTATATTCAACTCTCCGAAAATGCTGATCCACAGGTGTTTAAGTCAAAACTAAAAGACTTTGCGCGTGCACACGTGAGCGACGAGTTAGAAAACTGGGAGTCCGATTATCAACTTAATATTCAGCCGGTTACAGATATACATCTTCGTTCACATTTGCAAAATGAGTTTGAGCCGAACGGTCGTTGGTCCACGATTTACTTGTTGGTTTGTATCGCTTTGATTGTGCTGCTGATCGCGGGGTTCAATTATGTAAATCAAGCCACTGCCCGCTTTGCCAAAAGGGCAAAAGAAGTAGGCATTTTAAAAAGTATCGGCGCCGAGCGGAGTCAGTTGATCGGGCAATTTCTAAGCGAAACATTCCTGGTTTCTTTGTTTGCAGGCATTACGGCATGGATGCTGGCGCAAGCCTTATTGCCCATTTTTAATACCATTTCAGGGAAAGCGTTTCAGGTTTCGGAATTGCATCAACCTATCATATACATAGGGCTGGCTGCTTTGGTACTTATTACTGGGCTTGGCGCAGGCATTTTCCCAGCGTTTATTTTATCTGGATTCAAGCCGGTGGAGGCATTTCGCGGGCGTTTGGGCGATATTTCATTATTTAATTCCCTGCGACAAACCCTTGTAGTGAGTCAGTTCACGATTTCCATTGCTTTAATTATCGCGACTTTGATCGTACAACAACAAATGAATTTTGTGCGGCAGAGTTTTCGTCCGGAGGGCAAGGAGCAAGTTATTACATTCCAGATAAATAATGAGCTAAATGAAAAATATGATGTGTTGAAGCAAAAGTTACTCTCCGAACCCGGTGTTCTCCAGGTGACTGCCAGCAGCAACATGCCAACTTTCTATGGCGATAGCTGGCCGTTGATGCGCGATTTGAGCAGCCCGAAAGTGCAAACCGAAAATTATGCTTTAAAGGATGATTTTATTGAAACACTGGGTTTGGAACTTTTTGCCGGACGCGGCTTGAGCAGCAAACGCAGCTCAGATGTAACCGACGGGTTTATCATAAATGAAACGGCAGTCAAAGAATTAGGATTCGAATCGCCTGAAGCAGCGCTGGGGCAATCTCTGTTGTGGGGCGGCGATAATAAAAAAGAAGGTACGGTGGTGGGTGTAATAAAAGACTTTCATTTTGGCTCATTTCATGATAAAATACCGCCGGCTTTATTGCAATTCTCGCCTTATGATTGGATGACACCCAATTTTATTGCTGTAAGGGTAAATATGAATAATTATGAAGCCGTGGCTGCCGGAATCCGAAAAACAGTGGCGGAGCTTTCTCCTGTGTGGTTTGCAGACCTTCGTTTTATGGATGATAATGTTGCCAGATTACATCAAAAAGATATTCAGCTTGGGCGCTTGTTCGGCGCTTTTAGTATGTTGGCAATCATTATATCATGTTTAGGCTTACTCGGTTTGTCCACTTATGTCGTGGAGCAACGTACCAAAGAAATTGGCATACGCAAAGTGTTGGGCGCAAGTGTTGGTCAAATCACAACTTTACTTTCCAAAGACTTTATTAAACTGGTGCTGATTGCGAATGGCGTTGCTTTTCCTTTAGCCTGGTGGGTAATGAATAAATGGCTCGAAGACTTTGCTTACAGGGCTGATCTGAGCTGGTGGATTTTTGCTGTTTCAGGCATTAGCGCGATTCTTATCGCATTACTGACGGTGAGCTTCCAGGCAATACGTGCTGCAATGGCAAATCCGGTAGAGAGTTTAAAAACTGAATAAATAACAAGAATCATGATAAAGAATTATTTTCTTATTGCAATCAGAAACATCTGGAAAAATAAGGCGATCGCTTCGATCAATATTCTGGGGCTTTCACTGGGGCTGGCATGTTTTTCATTGATTTTATTATATGTAGTAAATGAATTTAATTATGATCGTTTCCATGCCAAAGCGGATCATATTTACCGTATTTATCGCGATATAAAAGGGCTGAAAGGAATCGAGGATTCCAAAGATTCGCACCTGCCTATGCCACTGGGGCCGGCTTTCGGGGAAGATTTTGCCGATGATGTAAATAATGTGGTGCGTATGCGCTACGCCTGGGGCGAAGATTTTGTGCGGACTTCAGAGACGACGACCCGCGTTGGTATTTCTTTTGCCGATCCGAATTTTTTCGACGTGTTCTCTTTTACTTTGATCTCCGGCGATCCTGAAACGGTTATTCAGGATCCTTACAGCATTGTTTTATCAGAAAGTACGGCCAAACGCTTATTCGGGAACGAAAACCCGGTGGGCAAAACCCTGGAAATCAAGCTTGACGATGAATTTAATCCTTACACCATTACCGGCGTTGCCGAGGATATGCCGCCCAATTCCAGCATCAGTTTTGAAATACTGGGCAATTTCGAACGATTGTACACCACCAATCATGGACAGCGGAGTGTGGATAACTGGAATCGCTCAGCTTTCCTGACTTTTGTAGAATTAAAACCCGGTTCTGATCTAATGAATGACCCGGAACGCCTGGCGCAGTTCCGACGCAAATATTACCCCGACGCTGAAGCCGAACTCAAGGAAAGGGGCGAATGGGATGGTAAGGGGACGCCCGTCACCTACGGCTTGCAGTCGCTACGGGCTATGCACACGGATACTTCCATTCCAGGAGGCATTGCGCGCCCGATCAACCCGCGCTACGCCTGGATTTTACTGGGTATCGGCGCGATTATTTTGCTGATTGCCTGTATCAATTTTACCACGCTGGCTATTGGTCGCTCGGCGGGGCGCACCCGGGAGATCGGCGTCCGGAAGATCGTCGGCGCAAATCGCGGGCAGTTATTGACCCAATTTCTCACCGAGTCTTTTCTATTGACCGTGCTCTCAATGGGGCTTGGATTTGGAATTGGCAAAATGTTATTGCCTACTTTTAATACCCTGGCAGATCGAATGCTGACCTGGGATTTTAGTTTATACCCAGAATTGGCGGGGCTTTTCGTCGGTTTAATCCTGCTCGTAACTTTCCTGGCGGGCGCTTATCCGGCCTTAATTTTATCTGGTTTTAAACCGATTGAAATTTTGCGCGACAAACTTCGCCTGAAGGGGGCCAACTGGTTCACCAACTCACTCGTTTCGTTTCAGTTTGTGCTGTCCATCGGCTTGATCGCTTGCACGGTCATCATGCTGAATCAACTAGATTTCCTACGTTCCAGGAATCCCGGATTTAATAAAGAAAACGTGCTGGTCATCAATGGCGACGGCGCCGACACCGAGCGTTTGTTCCCCCTACTGCGGCAGGAATTGGAGCAGCTTCCCGGCGTGAAAGGCATTGCCACCGCTGAATTGGCGCTTGGTGAGGGCACCGGCTGGAGTCGCTCAGGCTTTGATTACAAAGGCGAAAACAAGCAGGTTTTTGAATATTTTGTAGATCCGAATTATATTCCGGTGCTGGGCATGGAGCTGATCGCAGGGCGCAATTTTGATTACAAATACGCTACCGACAGTGTCAGTGCCATTATTGTAAATGAAGCGATGGTGCGCGATTTCGGCTGGACGAATGAAACGGCAATTGGACAAACACTTCCTGAATATTCGAGTCGCTTTACGCCTGTGGTGATCGGCGTGGTAAAGAATTTCAATTTCCTCTCCCTACACGAAGAAGTAAGCCCGCAGATGTTCCACATGTTTAACGATTATACGCCTTTCCAGATGTTTGTGCGCCTAAGCCCAGGTAATCCTGCGCCGACGATTTCAACTATCGAGAGCGCCTGGAAGAAACTGGAGGCCGGCTTGCCGCCGCAGTATAGCTTTTTAGATGAAAACATCGAGCGATTCTACCAGTCGGAAGCGCGCTGGGGGCGTATCGTAGGCATTGCCGGTGGCTTGTCGGTGTTGTTGGCTTGTCTCGGCTTATTTGGTTTAACTTCGCTGGTGATGGTCAATCGCACCAAAGAAATCGGCATTCGTAAAGTGCTGGGTGCTACGGTTACAGGCATTGTTACGCTATTGTCCAAAGATTTTCTTCGACTGGTCATCCTGGCAGCTTTGATTGCTATTCCTTTATCCTGGTGGGCCATGAACAAGTGGCTCGAAGACTTTGCTTATCGCATTGAGATTCAATGGTGGATGTTCGTGCTGGCGGGTATTGCTGCGTTTGCAATAGCGGTTTTAACGGTGAGCGTGCAAGCGATGCGTTCAGCTACGGCGAATCCCGTTGAGAGCTTACGCAGTGAATAAAATTTAATTACAAAAATATACGTGCATTAAAGCCCTGGGATTTTATTCCGGGCTTTTTTGTGTAACGAATAGGGTGGTTTCTCCCGTCAAAGCATCTACGAATAGAGACAGAAAGTTTTGACAACTAAAACCTTACCTCACCATGATTAGAAATTACCTGAAAATTGCCCTGCGCAATCTGCTCAAGAACAAAGCTTTTTCTATTATCAATATCGCCGGATTGGCCCTGGGCTTGACCTGCTGCCTGCTTATTACAATGTATGTGGTGGATGAACTGAGCTACGACCGTTTTCATGAAAATGCCGACCGGATTTACCGGGTCAACGGGGACATCAAATTTGGCGGCTTTGAGCACGTGCTGGCCGTTGCGCCCGACCCCATGGGACCTACGCTGGTCAAGGATTATCCCCAAGTGAAAAGCGCCGTGCGCTTTCGCGAACAGGGCAGTTTCCTGGTGAAAAAAGGCGATGAAAACCTCAAGGAAACCCGCGTCATTTTTGCAGATTCTACCTTGTTTGATGTCTTTAGCTTTCCGTTGATTGCCGGTGACCCCAAGACGGCGCTGGCTGCTCCGAATACCGTTGTCATTACCGAAAGTACCGCCAGAAAGTATTTCGGCCGCACCGATGTGCTCGGCGAAACCCTGGTATTCGATGATAAAACAAATTACAAGATCACCGGCGTGATGGAGGATATCCCACGGAACTCGCATATTCAGTTTGATTTTTTCCTGGCGATGGAAGGTTTGCAGGAAAGCAAGCAGAATAACTGGCTGAGTAATAACTTCAACACTTATATCCTGCTGGCAGAAGGCGCCGACATTGCGCAACTGGAAGCCGAAATGGACAACCTGATCGAACGCTACGTCGGACCTATTGCCCAGCAGGTAATGCAAATCACGATGGACGAATTCAGGGAATCTGGAAATTTCCTATATTACACTTTTATACCGCTCACCGATATCCATTTGCATTCCAACCGCACCGCGGAATTAAGCCCCAACGGCAATATTCAATACGTATATATCTTTTCGGCGGTGGCTTTGTTTGTGCTACTGATCGCTTGTATCAATTTCATGAATCTGGCTACGGCTCGTTCTGCAGGTCGCGCACGCGAGGTGGGTATTCGCAAGGTGATGGGCTCGCTGAAGTCTGGCTTGATTGGTCAATTCCTCACCGAATCGGTGGTGATGGCGTTGCTGAGTCTGGTGCTGGCGGTGCTGGGCGTCTGGTTATTGTTACCCTGGTTCAATCAACTATCCGGGAAAGAAATGGCACTAGGCTCTTTTCTCAACGCGGGGGTTCTGCCGGTACTTCTGCTTTTTGTAATTGCCACGGGATTGTTGGCGGGAAGCTATCCGGCGTTTTTCCTCTCCTCATTCCGGCCGGTAAGTGTGCTCAAAGGACGCCTCAGCCAAAGTACCAAAGGCGGTGGCTTGCGCAGCGCATTGGTTGTTTTTCAGTTTATTACTTCGGTGCTACTTATCATCGGTACCATTGTAATTTACAGACAATTGAATTACATTCAAACCAAGCAATTAGGCTTTAATAAAGAACAGGTTTTAATTATCAACGATGCATATGCCCTGGGCGATCAGCTCCAGGCTTTTAAAGAAGAAGCTTCACGCGAAGCGGGCGTTGTGAGCGGTGCGGTGAGCAGTTACCTGCCGGTGCCTTCTGCGCGTAGCGATAGCCCGATCTTGCCCACGCCCGTTGTGGATCAGTCCAAGGCAGTATCGACGCAGCAGTGGCGGGTGGATCATGATTACATCCAAACGATGGGAATGGAAATTATCCAGGGGCGCGATTTTTCCCGCGATTTCCTCACGGATTCCAACGCTGTAATTATTAATGAAGCGACCGCCCGGCTGCTGAATTTTGACGACCCCGTTGGCAAAAAAGTTTATATCATTGATGATATTCAAACGATGGATTTAATTGCTTTTGATATTATCGGCGTGGTAAAAGATTTTCATTATGAGTCTTTGCGCAGCAATATCTCGCCGGTGACTTTCTTTTTGGGAAGAAGCAGGGGGAATATCTCCTTCCGTCTCGATACCGAGGATATTACCGGCACGGTAAGTCGCATTGAATCCAAATGGCGCAGCATGGCTGCCGGGCAACCATTCAATTATACCTTTATGGACGAAGCCTTCGACCAGATGTACCGCACGGAGCAGCGCGTCGGCAATATTTTTATCACTTTTGCGATTCTGGCTATTTTTATTGCCTGCCTGGGCTTGTTTGGCTTATCGGCGTTTATGGCAGAGCAACGCACCAAAGAAATTGGCATTCGCAAAGTGCTGGGTGCAAGCGTCGGGAATATTGTAACCATGCTCTCCAAAGACTTTTTGAAACTGGTACTGATTGCAGCTGTAATCGCTTTCCCTGTGGCATGGTGGGGCATGAGTACCTGGCTGGAAAATTATGCTTATCGTACCGAGATCAGCTGGTGGATTTTTGCATTGGCGGGCGCGGTAGCGGTGTTGATTGCAGTGGCGACGGTAAGTTTTCAGGCGGTGCGGGCAGCCGTATCCAATCCGGTGGAGAGTTTGCGAAGTGAGTAATATGTGTTATGGTGTAAAAATATTATGGTGCGATAGTGTTAGGGTGTTATGGTGCGCTTCACAAAGGGAGTTATCTATAGCACCAAAATACCATCGCACCTTCGCACCAAAGATCACCCCGTGACCGTAATCGTCACCACATCGCTCCACTGCCCGACACGCTTATCCTTGCGGAGGTAAATAGCGCGATACTTCCACACAGCGCTTTTACCCGGCGGCGGTAACTCCGACATATCGGTATAATGCGGCTGCATATCAATCGCCAAAAACTTCAATTCGCCGTCATCTACCTGTTTATGGATTTCTACTCCATCATAACCATACTTTACCCAAAGAACATCCGGGTGACCGCCATCGCCTATACGAAGATTAATGGAGGGCTTAATGGACGCCGGATCCACTGTCTTTTCAGCGCCCTCGATACCCAGGTCATACCCATCGGCTTCGCTGTAATGGATGTGGGCTTTGATTCGATTGACCAAAGCTTTCACCCGCTTAAAGATACCTGGTACTACAGGCGGCGGGAGCATCATCATCGGGGGCGCCAGCGGTTGAAGCGTACCTCCATTTTCCACACCATCCCGTACCGCATTTTTGTGGTCGGTGAGGGATTTTTGAAAAGCGCTTTGTTGGTTGTAATACTTAATAAACGCATCAAAATACGCGGCATCGTTTTGAGTGCCCATTGTTTCTTCCGGCATGATACCATATTTACTGGCATAATTAGGGAGCTTGGCTGCGATATTGTTGAGCCAGATTGCCCTGTCTTCATCCCCCTTAGGTAAATAATAAGATTTAGCCATAGTTATAAAATTATTAGTAGTGAATAAATAATTACAATGGATGATTTTAAATTGGCATCTTCCCATGCTAAGCTTATCAGGTTGTGTTAGAGCCTTGCCCGATCATTAAGCAAGCTTGCCGAAGCTCTGGTCAAGCCTGCCCGGTTGTTGGGCAGGTCTGTCCGACCCTTGGGCAAGTCTGACCAATCATTAGTCAAGCCTGACCAAACGCTGGGCAAGCCTGTCCAATCATTGGGCAAGCCTGACGAATTGTTGAGCAACCTTGCCCGACCCTTGGGCAAGCCTGTCCAAATATTAAGCAACCTTGTCCAGTCATTGGGCAAGCCGCTTGCCAAACATTAATATGCCTCTAAAGCCAATAAAATCAGCGCTACTGCTTGTCATAGCGTGCTTCAAAAGATGTGTTTTTCTGTTTGGGAAAAATATTCACTAAACATGAAATAAGGCGGATTCGCCCGGGCAAGTTTGTGTAAGATTGTGGTTTAAATGATGTGTACAAAAATATTAATTTTTAGAAAATTGTCAAGTGTTTTATTTGTCTGCTCCTTGATTTTTTTGATTTATGTGATAGGTGAGATCGTTATTCCACATAAGTAGTACAACATCACAGCAATCACACATATCATGGCAATCGCAAAACAACTGGAAACCTCAAAACATTTAAGTGTCCTACGGCTCGGAGCCGTAAGACACTTTTAAAAACGGCGGGTAAAGCCCGCCGGTACTCAAAAATCTACTTCCAGTAATGTTTTCATTTGTTTTTCATGCACACGCTCCGGGATGAGCCGGAAGAGCGCATTTCTAAGGGTAATGAATACAGGGTGACTCCATTGGGCAATTTTGCCAAGATTCCAGGAGGTGTTGACAACAAAGTGCGTCCGGTCAAGTCTTCTGCGTTCAAAAGCGGTAAAGGCGTTTGCAGTTTGGTCATGTTTTGCGAGTTCATCGGCAAGGATAACGGCGTCTTCAATTGCCTGACAAGCGCCCTGCCCCATGTTGGGCGTAGTAGCGTGGGCAGCGTCGCCGATCAGCACGATATTGCCAAAAGCGTAGCGCTGCACCGGCTTCAGATCAATAAT